>DAIRSD010000001.1:0-45821 GCA_036804625.1 Aureliella sp.
CAGTATTTTACTTTTGTCGTTTGGCGGAAGAGCTACACACCGTAGGGGAATTCGCAAGGGTTCGTGTTTTCGAGGGTTCGTATTTTGAGCAGGAATTCTGGCGAATCCCACTACGGTAGATTTTTCGCAGATTGAAAAATCGCTGTGCCGTGACCTTTGTTGCCAATTCGTTGTCGAGATCCAGTCCGTCAAGTAGAATTAGACCAGTGTTGCAAGTCTGTTCTACTGCGTTTAGCCGATCAGTGCGATGCAAGTGTCTCTAAAGCGAAAAGGATTTTTGATGCGATTGTTTGCGAGTTCGCTTGGCTTGCAGTTCATCTTCTTGTCGATCTGCTTGCAGGATGCCCAAGGCGATGTGTCTTACAATAAGGATATCCGTCCTCTGCTTTCTGATCGCTGCTTTGCGTGTCATGGTCCGGATGATGGCAAGCGGGAGGGGAATTTTCGATTGGATGTCGCTGAGGGTGAACTGAGTCCGTTTCATGTCAATGAGGGTGTGCAAGTCATCAAGCCAGGGGACCCGGAATCGAGCGAACTTTGGAAGCGGATAGTTACAGATGATCACTCGTTGCAGATGCCTCCACCGGATTCGGGTAAGAAGCCGCTCAGTGATGCTCAAAAAAATCTGATTCGAAGGTGGATCGAGCAGGGAGCGGCCTACGAAAAATTCTGGTTGTTTGAATCTCCTCAGCCGCAAGCGTTGCCTTCGGTGGATAACGGGAATTGGAGCGCTGGACGGATCGATCAGTTTGTCTTGGCTACGCTGGAGTCGCAGCAGATTAGGCCACAACCGCCTGCCGATAAGCGGACTCTTATACGGCGCGTTAGGCTAGATTTAACGGGATTGCCTCCCACTAGACAGGAGATCAAGCAGTTTGAAGAGGATAGTTCGCCGGATGCGTATTCGAAATTGGTCGAACGGTTGCTGGCGACTCCGCAGTATGGCGAACATCAGGGACGCTACTGGTTGGATCTAGTGCGATACGCGGACACCAACGGCATGCATCATGACAACTACCGTGAACTGTCGCAGTATCGCGACTGGGTCATCCGTGCCTTGAATGCGAACATGCCGTTCGATCAGTTTGTGACGGAGCAGCTTGCAGGGGATTTGTTGGGAGATTCTAGACAGGCTGGAAGCCCGTCGCCACGGGGGCCGACCATCGAGCAACAGATTGCATCGGGCTACAATCGCTTGCACATGGTGATGGACAAAGGAACCAATCCTCCGCAGGAGAGCTATACTCGCAACGTGGTGGATCAAGTTTCGGCTTTTGGTACCGTATTCATGGGGATGACGCTGGAGTGCGCCGTTTGTCATGACCACAAGTACGATCCGATCAAGCAAAAGGACTTTTATCAGCTCTTCGCGTTCTTCAACAACATCGACGGAGATCCCGAAACGCCGGGTCGCAATCAACAACCGCCGCTGATTCAACTGCCAACACCCGATCAGGCAAGCCAACTTAGTGAGTTGGATACACAACTGACAACAGCAAAACGTGATGTCGCCAAGTTAAAACACTCGCTCAAAGAACTGTCGTCCAGCGTCCAGAGTAGTGCCGGAGTTGGCTCTGGAGAAGACGCCGGAAAGCCCAACGAAGCACGGTCGCAAGCAACAGACGACGAACTTGGTGCTTTGGCAGAACAGGTGAAGCAAAAGGAAGCAGAGCTGAGCCGCCTACAGGCAGCCCGTGACGAACTCGAACACATGATTCCGATCGCGCTAGTGATGAAAGAGCGATCCGACGTCAGGCCAGCCTACATTCTCACACGTGGTGCTTATGACCAGCCGGGCGAAGAAGTCTCTCGGAACACCCCCGCGTTTCTTCCGCCCCTGGAGTCCAGTGGTGAATTGAAGACTCGTCTTGATCTGGCACGTTGGGTAACGGACAAACAGCATCCGTTGACGGCTCGCGTGACAGTCAATCGTTTCTGGCAGCAGTTCTTTGGAGTTGGGCTAGTCAAGACCTCCGAGGATTTTGGTGCTCAGGGCGAGTACCCCAGTCATCCCGAGTTGCTGGACGAATTGGCCAATTCGTTCGTGGATTCGAACTGGGACGTCAAGCTGCTAATCCGCTCGATCTTATTGTCGCAGACCTACCAGCAATCATCGCGAGTGTCGCCGGACGAGTATCGCTCTGACGCCGACAACCGGCTGCTGGCTCGCGGCTCGCGAATTCGACTGGATTCCGAAGTGATTCGTGATCAGATCCTGGCCATTAGTGGTTTACTCAACAGCAGTATGTACGGAAAAAGCGTTAAGCCGCCGCAACCTGCAGACCTCTGGAAAACGGTTTCGATGGTCTCGTCTTCCACGTATTCCTTCCAACAAGACACAGGGGAAAATATCTACCGTCGAAGCTTCTATACGTTCTGGAAGCGCGCCATGCCGCCTCCGCAGTTGACCTTTATTTATGCGCCCACTCGTGACATGGTTACGTCGCGACGCGAACGAACCAACACACCGGTCCAAGCCTTGCTGATGATGAACGAGAGCCAGTACTTTGAAGCCGCTCGGCATTTCGCGCAGCAGTTGCTACGCTCCCCGGATCAGAACGATGTTCAGCGTCTGAGTATCGCTTTTGAATCCGTCACTTCACACCTGCCCAGCACTGACGAACTAGCGGACCTGCAGGACGGGCTAGAAAGCTTCCGCGCCCTCTATCGTGATGATGTGGAGGCCGCTCATGCAATGACTTCGGATCTACCCTTGAACAGCGATGTCGAGCGTGTCGAATTAGCTGCGTTGACAATGGTGGTCAATTCCCTACTGAATCTTGATGCCGCGAAAACCCGCGAGTAAGCAAAAAATGTTTGAAAATTTTCTTGACCAATATCATTCTATACGGTCACGGCGGCGTTTTCTAAATCACTCTGGCATAGGGTTAGGGGCCGCTGTGTTGGGTTCGATACTGGCCAAGCGAGCACCTGCAGGGCTGGCAGAGCTGCCGCATTTTCAGCCGAGGGCTAAGCAAGTCATCTTTCTTTTCATGGGAGGTGCTCCCAGCCAAATCGAATTATACGACTACAAGCCGGGGCTCGAAGCCAAGCACAAACAGCCTCTGCCCGACGATGTCCGCGATGGACAACGCGTCACGGCGATGACCGACGGACAGGCGAAGTTGATTCAGCCGTCTATCTTCAAATTTTCGCAACAAGGTGACTGCGGCATCTATATGAGCGAATTGCTTCCGCATCTGTCGACCATGGTCGATGACCTGTGCTTCATCAAGTCGATGCGCACCGAGGCCATCAATCACGATGAGGGCAAGACCCAAATGTGTACCGGCTCACAAATTCAGGGCAAGCCGAGTTTGGGGGCTTGGTTGAGTTACGGACTGGGGTCGCTCAACAAGAATCTGCCAGATTTTATCGTACTCAACTCCGCATTTTGGTCTGGGGACCAGCAAAACGTACAGGCCCTTTACAGCCGACTTTGGGGCACCGGATTTTTGCCTTCGAAGTATCAGGGAGTCGCCTTTCAATCTGCTGGCGATCCAGTATTGTTTTTGTCGAATCCCGCAGGAGTGACTCGCACAAGTCGCAATAAGATGCTGGACCTGGTAACCCGGCTCAATCAGAAGCACGCGGCTGAACTGGGTGATCCCGAGATTCAAACCACGATTGCTCAGCAAGAAATGGCATTCCGCATGCAAGCTTCGGTCCCCGAATTAACCGATCTGACGGGAGAACCCGATTCGGTCAAGCAGTTGTATGGCCCTGACGTCGAAAAGACGGGGTCGTTTGCGCGTAACTGCTTGCTTGCCAGACGCATGGTTGAACGCGGCGTGCGTTTTGTGCAGATCTTTCATCGCGGTTGGGATCATCACAGCACGTTGCCTGCCAAGCTGCGAGGCCAATGTAAAGATGTCGATCAGCCATGGGCCGCGCTGATTCAGGATCTGAAGATGCGAGGGATGCTCCAAGATACGCTGGTTGTCTGCTCAGGTGAGTTCGGTCGCACGGTCTACAGTCAAGGCAAGCAGACCGACACCGATTATGGACGCGATCATCACCCCCGGTGTTTCACAGCTTGGCTGGCCGGTGGAGGAATCAAAGGCGGCGTCGAACACGGGCGGACCGATGAATACAGTTACAACATCGTCGACGCCGACGGCCAACGGACGACTCGATTCCAGGACGATGCTGTGCATATCAACGATCTGAATGCCACCATCTTGCACCAACTGGGAATTGACCATAGGCGACTAACGTTCCCCTATCAAGGTCTCGATCAGCGCCTGACCGGCGTTGAAGAAGCACACGTGGTCGAAAAAATCATCGCCTGAGTATTACATGGTCTTGCCGATAGCAGAAGCGATCTTGCGACAGCGCTGCATGGTTTCGGCGAATTGAGCGAAATCGAGCGACTGATAGCCGTCGGACATGGCTTGCTCGGGCTGCGGGTGCATTTCGATGATCAGCCCATCGGCTCCGATAGCGACAGCAGCTACAGCCATGTCGGGTACCATGTAGGTATGTCCGGTACCGTGGCTGGGATCGATAACCACCGGTAAGTGAGTTTTGCGATGCAAGTAGGTCACGCTGGCCAGAGGCAAAGTGAAGCGAGTGTGGTTCTCGAAAGTGCGTATGCCACGCTCGCACAGCATGACGTTTTGGTTGCCTTCGTTCAGAATGTATTCGGCGGCTAACAGGAATTCTTCCATGGTAGCGCTGGGGCCGCGTTTTAGTAGGACGGGCCGCGTCGTGCTGCCAACAGCTTCCAGTAAACGGTAGTTCTGCATATTGCGTGCTCCGATTTGTAGCACGTCTGCGTATTTGGCGACGAGATCGACCGATTCTGTGCCCATGACTTCGGTGACCACAGCCAGTCCGGTTTCGGTGCGAGCGGCTGCAAGAAGCTTCAGGCCATCTTCTTTCATTCCCTGGAAGCTGTAAGGGCTGGTGCGAGGCTTGAAGGCACCGCCGCGCAGCGCGGTAGCCCCTGCAGCCTTAGCTGCTCGCGCGCAGGCCATTAACTGCTCTTCGCTTTCGATGCTGCATGGTCCAGCGATCACGCCCACCACGCCTGCGCCGGCTCGGAAGCTGCCAACCTGCACTTGAGTTGGTTCGGGTTTCAGTTCACGGCTGGCGAATTTGTATGGAGCCAAAATGGGCAGCACTTGTGCGACACCTGGGCCTGTCTCCAACACTTCTGGTTTGGTGATGCGTTCGTCGCCAACGGCGGCGACTACGGTTCGCTCGGTCCCGCGAATGGTATGAGCTTTAAGGCCCAACTGTTGGATGCGATCTTCGATGTGCCGAATTTGTTCGTCGGTGGCACCGGGTTCCATAACTACGATCATAATGGCTGCTTTCGATTGCTAAAGTTGAAACAAAAAACCCTGAAGATCGGTTGATCTCCAGGGCTGTGAATTCGGCAAGTTCGTTAAGCTTTCAGTAGCCTACATACCCTTCACAGCCCCTGGGGAAAAACCAGGGTAATCGCTGAAAAAATAGGTAAAAGACCATTGGCTAAGCATGATCCCATTATGAACTGGCAACTTCAAGAAGGCAAGTGCCGAAGTATTGAAATCGCTTGGCTTTCCTGGACGCACGACTGGTCAGACAATCTCTAGATGCTCGGGCAACAGGCGCTGCTGAACTGAGTAGCCTGCGGTATGATTGCGAACCTGCAAGTGACCGGTTTGGCGAAAGCATGCCTTGAACCTGTTTTTTGACACTTTATCCTTTTGAAGGAACTATGAACAAAGCACCCCAGACAGCGATTACCCCTACCCGTTCTCAAGACTATCCAGAATGGTACCAGCAAGTCATCAAGCATGCCGACTTGGCTGAAAATTCTCCGGTTCGAGGCTGTATGGTGATCAAGCCATGGGGTTATGCGCTGTGGGAAAACATGCAGCGCGCTTTGGACAAAATGTTCAAAGACACGGGACATCAGAACGCCTATTTTCCGTTGTTCATCCCGATGAGTTTTCTGGAGAAAGAAGCTGAGCATGTGGAGGGCTTTGCCAAAGAGTGTGCCGTGGTGACTCATCATCGGCTGGAGCCCGATCCAGATACCGGCGGATTGCGACCTGCGGGGCCGCTTGAAGAACCGCTAATCGTGCGTCCGACCAGTGAAACGATCATTGGAGCCATGTATGCCAAGTGGGTGCAGAGCTACCGAGACTTGCCGATCTTGATCAACCAATGGGCCAACGTAGTGCGCTGGGAGATGCGGACTAGGCTGTTACTGCGAACGGATGAGTTTCTTTGGCAGGAGGGACACACCGTGCATGCGACTCAGCAAGAGGCGATTGAAGAGACGCACAAGATGCTGAAAGTCTACGCCGATTTTGTCGAGAACTGGATGGCCGTTCCGGTCATTCAAGGTGAAAAAACGCCGGGCGAAAGATTTCCAGGAGCCGACACAACGCTTTCTATCGAAGCCATGATGCAGGATCGCAAGGCGCTGCAAGCTGGCACCAGCCACTTCCTGGGCCAAAATTTTTCAAAGGCTCAAGAGATCCGATTTCAAGATCAAAACGGTGAGCTTGCGTATGCTTGGACTACATCTTGGGGTGTGAGTACGCGGTTGATTGGTGCTCTGATTATGACACATGCTGACGATGATGGCATGATCATGCCGCCTAAACTGGCACCCGCACATGCGGTGATTATTCCAATCTACCGCGACGATCAAACTCGCAGCGAAGTACTGTCGTACTGCCAGCAACTGAAAGAGGAGTTGTCAGGCGTTGCGTATGCAGGCCGTGCATTGGAAATTCAGATCGATGATCGCGATCTGCGAGGTGGTGATAAGAAGTGGTATCACGTGAAACGCGGTGTCCCCCTGCGGATCGAAGTAGGACCAAAGGATATCGCGAAAGACTGCGTGTTTTTGGCTCGTCGCGATAATGGTCAACAGCGCAGTGTGCCGCGAACAGAGCTGATGAGTACATTTGTTACTGTGCTGGATGAGATCCAGCAAGGTCTTTATCAGCGCGCCCTGCAGATGCGTCAGCAGCACACAGTCAAAATCGAAAGTGAAAATCAGTTTCGCCAGTTCTTCACTGCGCCGGCAGATCGACCCAACGAGATTCACGGAGGCTTTGCGCTGAGTCACTTTGCCAGCGAAGCTGAGGTGCAGCCGTTGCTGGATGAGTTGAAAGTCACGATTCGCTGCATGCCTTTGGAAGGAAATCAACCAGGCACCTGCTTCTTGACGGGCAAGCCGTCAGAAAAAATGGCAGTTTTTGCGAAGGCATATTAGTCGACTGGATCTCTGAGTGTGATGGAAGGGCTCAGATGAGCAGCGATTTCGTTTTTTGATGCAATCATCCATGGCTCAAATAAAATCCACGCCTCCGGCTTTGCTGCTAGCAGCTATCTTCAGCAGCCAGCGTCCAGCAATCCAGTGGGCAATTCGTCAGATTTCGGAGCATTGGGGAGCCATCGGTTTAGTTAGTCCCGAGTTCGAACATTCGGAAACCGGTTATTACAGCCAGCAGATGGGTCGGCCCCTGCTGAAGCAGTTTGTCGTGGTGGACCAATTGTGGGACCCAGCAAAACTTGCTGATTCCAAAGTGCAGTCCAATTGTTGGGAACAGCAGATTGTTGAGATGAATACCTACATCCAGCCAAGGCCGGTGAATATTGCTCCTGGATACTTGATGTTGGGCAAATTGGTGTTAGCATCCACCAAAGATCGTGCGCACCGCATCTATTTGCGGGATGGAATCTATGCCGAAGAATGTTTGTTCTACGTGGCTGGATGGCAGAGCCGTCCGTGGACCTATCCCGATTATCAGCGAGCCGACTATCAGCAGTTTTTTGATCAAGTGCGAGAGCGGCTCAAGCAATTGATTCACGAGCAATCGGGCAGCGTGCATTCTCAAGGTCTTGATTAGAGCGGTAGAGTCAACTGTGAATCCTGTAGCGATATTTGGAATAGTATTGATTGGATTCCTGCCAGCCTTGATCGTCGCATGGTTGGTCGTTGGAGGGATGCGTGGCTGGGCTGTTAAGCTGAAGTTGATGGATTATCCCGGCGATCGAAAAGTGCATACAGTAGCGATTCCGCGTGGAGGTGGCGTAGGGATATGGGCGGGTGTGATCGTGACGCTAGCCCTAGGCACAGTAGCGGTAGCGATTCTGGGCGCAGTTCCCCAATGGATCGCCTGGGTACCGGAAGCTCTTGGCAAGCACCTGGGTGGCTTGCAGTCCAAGATGGCTCAGGTTTGGATGATCGCTGCCTGTGCAACAGCTCTGATGCTGCTAGGGTTGACCGACGATCGATGGGGCGTGCGGTGGTGGATAAGGTTGCTTGTCGAATTTGGAGTGGCCGGATTGTGCGTCTATGGTTTGGGGCTGCATTTGACGGCCTTCATCCCTTATTCCTGGTTGACGGGACTGCTTAGCATCCTGTGGATCGTTGCCTTGGTGAACTCGTTGAATATGCTAGACAATATGGACGGGCTGAGCGCTGGAGTGGGTTTGATCACGTCTAGCCTGTTGGTGTTGATGATATTGGGTGGTGGGGTTTCGGACGAGCCGCAGCTATTTGTGGCGCTGATGATGTCGATGTTGATGGGTGCTTTGGTCGGTTTTCTGAAACACAATTGGCCGCCTGCCAAGATATTTATGGGAGATGCTGGCAGCTATTTTGTCGGTTTTTGGATCGCGTGTGGAACCTTGTTGGCGACCTACAGCGACTATCAAGCGGGGCGGCCGCATGCGGTGCTGGCACCATTGATTATCATGGCGATACCGCTGTACGACATGGTCAGCGTAATCCTGATTCGACTACGCGAAGGTCGCAGCCCCTTTGATGGCGACGCGAGGCACTTTTCACATCGGTTAGTGAGTTTGGGTATGACGAAACGGCAAGCGGTGCTAACGATCTATCTAGCCACGGGTGCCTGTTCGGTGGGTGCGTTGTTGTTGCCGCGAGTTGATTGCTTCGGTGCGGTGTTGATCTTGGTTAGTACGCTTTTGATTCTGGGTTTGATTCACGTTTTGGAAAACGTGGGCAGAGATGGATCTTAGGCACAGGGGCGTACAGGACATTGACCGAACAAGAGAAGGTCTGCACAGGATGGGTACAGCACGAAAAACCGCCAAGAGAGTTCCAACGTCGGACAGGCGGTCTGCCTTAAGTTTTTGGCAACATCTAATGTGGCCGATCTGCCATGCTGGTTTGGGCGTTTTGACAGTCTGGTCGATGCTACAGCCACTAGATTCGGTCAGCGTCTTTGTTGGCGATGCGCTGCCACAAAATTTGGGCTGGCTGATATTAGCATGGATAGTTTCGATAGCCGTTTGGTCGTCGGGCTGGCGCTGGCCACTACGCATGGCCGAAGTTGGAGTGCTGCTTGTGATTTTAGTGGGAAAGTTTGCAGTCACCATTCACTCGGGTTGGAACAACAATCCGCGCACGGGATGGAATGGCTTTTGGCACATCGTTGGCCTGTTGAGCTTTTATAGTAGCCTGCGGTGTTTGTTGACTTCGGACATCGTGCGATCCATGCTAGCCGTCATCCTATTTGCAGGTTCAGTTGCGCTGGCCATCGAAAGCGCTTTTCAGTTGTTGGTCGAATTTCCCGAGCAACGCCGTCAGTACGCCAGTGATCCGCAGCGCATGCTCAAAGAGGTTGGAATCAGTGCAGCAGAAGGCAGCGCCCAGCGCATGAGGTTCGAGGCTCGTTTGTATAGTCCTGAACCACTGGCGACATACGCGCTCACCAACTCACTTGCCGTGCAACTGAGCGGTGCCTTGGTGGCCGGAATTTCACTGCTCTATGCAAGTTTGCCAATAGTTGGCAGGACGCAGCACAGCCGAGACCGCAAGGTAAATGCCCCTTCGCTCGGTCCTGAACTAAAGAGTGGCGAAGTGGGTTCTGAAGCGGTTACAAGAAAAGGCGGGTTAAGTCGATTTGGGTTGCAAGTTTGCCAATGGGTATTGATAGGACAAATAGCAATTTTGATCAGTATCTGGTTTGCGACGCGCAGCCGCGCCGCATTCTTGGCGGTTGGTGCAACGGTACTGATAGGGCTGATAGGGCGTTTGGTGGGAGGGTTGCAGACGGGAGAATCAGTAGGCCTGCTGCGACTATTCAAACGCAGCGGTCCGTTATTGTTCTGCGTTGCTATTGGCTGCCTGGCAACAATTGGCATCCTGTGGATCGCGTTCCCAGATTGGCTGTCAGCCGCCGGTCGCAGCGCAGCGTTTCGTCGCGATTACTGGGCGGCCTCTTGGCACATGCTGGCAGATCATGGCTGGTTTGGAGTCGGGTTGGGTAACTTTCAGAGCTACTATCCGCGATACATGTTGCCAACAGCCAGTGAAACGATTGCCGATCCGCATAACTGGGTGTTGGATTTGGCGGTGACATGCAGTGTCCCTCTGGCTCTGGTGATGATAGGTGGACTTCTTCGTCTGCTAACTATCGGGCCTCTGCCCTGCCCAGGTCACGATCATTCAGATGGAAAGACCGCTGAGCCGGACAAAGGGAACGCTTGTTGGTTAGCTGTCGGTGCTGTGCTTGGCGCGGTCGCAGTGCTGGCCGGTGTTGGTATTCTGGAGCGACCGGTTGGTTCGCTAGTTTTCGCAGTGTTTTTAGCTTGTTTGCTTGCCGCGTGGACCTGGCCACTTGCGCGGCATCAGGCGTCGGAAGTCTGGTGGTGGCACAAGCTGGCCGCCATAGCCATGTTGCTTTGCTTGCTGGTTAGTGGTTCTTGGCAAGCGCCAGGTTTGGTGGTTGGTCTGTTATGCTACCTTGTGTCTGGCGCAGGTTGGCAGTCAGAGACGGCTGGCGGCATAGCTCAGCAATCTATGCGCAGTAAGCGATCGGTTGCTTTGCTGGTGACGGTCGGTTTTACTTTGCTTCTGATTGGTTTTATCTGGCAGAGCTGGAATCCAGTGCTCAGGAGTTCCGCAGAGGTCCATGGGGTTTTCTCAAATCCAGCCAGTCAGCGAGAGGCTGCTAGGCGAGCTGCACAGATTGATCCCTGGGAGGCCGTTTGGAATCGTTATCAGATTGAGTTGTCGGTACAGGCCGCGGTAGTAGCAAGTAACGCGGCCGACTTTGAGCGTTGGCAGGAGCAAATCAATCAGTCGATCCAGCGGTGGACGGAGCGCGAGTCGGTTTCGTTTTTGACTTGGCAACGGGCCGGCGAGCACTATTTGGAGTTGGCTGCCAAGGCAAATGATTGGGGGCTTGCTGTCCAGCCACTTCTGCATTCTGCCGGAAAGTGCTACGAAAATGCCACCTACGCTTATCCAACTAGTGTCCAGTTGCGCATTCAATTGGCTTATTGTCTATTGCGGCTGGGCGACCTAAAAGCGGCTAGGCATCAGCTTGGTATTGCTGAGCAACTGGATCAGGGAACCTCCCACCAAGACCGAAAAATAGGTAGTCAACTAATTTGGATGCCGGAGCCCCCCATTGGCTGGTCTGCGGCAACAAACCGAGAACAATACTGGCGTCCGGCAGAACCTGCCGTAGCCTGGATTCGTAGTCAGCTCTAAAATCGTTACCGTCTGTGCGTGAATATCCTTCTTGGAGATGTTAGAGATTTTATGATTCGAATACTAGTGATCGCGGTAATTGCCTTAGGATTGGGCGCGACGATTGGCACCTTGCAAGCGAAATGGAAGCGACGGGGCGTCGTGGAGCAATTTCAGGTGGCTAGTACAGCCGCTGGATCTGGTCAGGCACAACCGGTCCAAGACCGAGTGGTCGGCATTCCCAAGTTGGAGTTGCCAGACGGAGACACTTTTCGGTTTGGGCAGATGCTGCACGGTTCATCGATGAGCCACGATTTCCTAGTTCGGAACTCAGGAGATGGGCCTCTAACTCTTGAGCAAATCGGTTCTACCTGCAAGTGTACCGTTGGCAAATTGAGCAACAATGTGTTGAAGCCGGGCGAAGAAACAAAAGTCACATTAACTTGGCGAGCGCAAGTGGTGGCACCGGTTTTTGGCCAGTCGGCTACATTCAAGACGAACGACACCCAGCAGCCCGAACTGCGTCTGCAGATCGAAGGCAGCGTCATTGATAGCTTTGTCTTTGAGCCATCCTCGGTGGACTTGGGCGACTTCATGACCAGTCAGGGAGCGACTCGTCAGTTCATGGTCTATTCCTACAGCGATCCAGACGTGGAATTGTCGCAGACGCAGTGGACGGACTCGAATTCTGTCAGCCATATTCAGCTTAGTCACCAACCGATGGAAATAGATCCAACCAGCCCACATGCCAAGGCCCATCGAGCTTATCGCCTGAATCTTAGTGTTGGTCCGGGGATGCCGTTGGGACCACTGTCTACCAAGATTCGATTTGTGACCAACCACGGAGAACAGATCGAAGTTCCCGAATTGGAAGTCAACGGCCGAGTTGTTAGCGAGATATCGATAGTTGGCGGCACTGCGTTCAACGCACAGCGTAACATGCTGGACATGGGTACCGTGTCAGCCAAGCAAGGTGCCAGCATCCATCTTTATCTGGTGGTTCGGGGCGATGATCGAGAGGGGTTTGAAGTGACGGCCGAACAAGCCGAGGCTAACGAGTCGTTAAAGGTCCAAGTAGCAGAGCCAAAAATTTTTGACGACCGAACCATGATTCCCATCCACTTCGAGGTTCCCAAGGGAGCGCCAGAAGTTTATTATCCTGGGACAGGGGCAGGAACTTTTGTGCCCGTGCTGATTCGTACAAGCTCCAGCAAACTTCCTGAACTACCCATTCGTGTCAGAGTGGTGGTGCGGCCTTAGCTAGCAAAGCAGCGGTAGGCGGGACGTTGCCACCGGAGGGAGGCTTTTTTTTCCATGGCGGGGAGTTGAGCATGAAATTACGCATCCTAATTGCGACTCAGTTATTTGTTGCAAATATACTTTTGACCAGCGGATGTAAACCATCGGCAACGGAAGGTCAATCGACAAATGGTTCACCGTCTGATGGGCAAGTAGCCTCAACCAATTCCCAAACTACTAGTCGAACTTCTCAGACCAGTAGTTCTGTCCGCTCTGAAACGGTTGACAGGAAAAGTGAATTGGGTTCTGTCATCGAACTGAATGCAGATCCGCTGGTCGAAAGTCAGGCTGCGTCGGAAATTCAGGAGCCCATCGAGTCTGTTGCTCAGAATGCAGTTGCATCCGCTGAACGGTCAATCGCATCGCCAGCCGAAACCAGCGAGTCTCTGAGCCCGCCCGCCAGCGATGCAGCCAGCGATACTGCTGGCATTACTGCCAGTGCGGCTACCATGGATGTGGTTGCTACGGAGGCGGAGCGAAATCAGAAGATCGCTCAAGACTGGCCAGAACCACAGGCGGTATTGTATTTGTCTGGTCAGCAGCAAGGATACATCGAACCGTGCGGCTGTACGGGTCTGGAGTCACAGAAGGGTGGATTGATTCGGCGAGATACATTGTTGACCGATTTGCGGCAACGTGGCTGGGAGGTGGTGCCCATCGACGTTGGCAATCAAGTTCGCCGCGCTGGTGCACAATCTTTGATCAAATTCGAGACCTCAGCTCGCGCGCTCCAGCAGATGGGTTATCAGGCAGTAACGCTGGGTATTAACGATTTGAAGCTCTCCAAAGTAGACTTGATACAAATTGCCGGTAGCGAGGCCAGCAGCCCCAGACCGTTTATTAGCGCTAACGTTGCCGTGTTGTTGTCTGACTTCTGGCCGAGTTCTAAAGTAGTTCAGGCTGGTGGGCGAAAGATTGGCATCACGGCAGTCATGGGACAACAGCATCAAGTTGATATCAAAGACGAGTTAGAAAGCGGCGAAGTCGAGTTTACCGATCCTGTAACGAGTTTGCAAAAAGTAGTTCCAGAGCTTCAGGCCCAGGGGTGTGATTACATTGTTTTGTTGGCCCATGCGTCGTTGGCTGAAAGTGCCGATTTAGCGCGGTTGGTACCAGGCATCGATTTGGTTGTGACTGCGGGTGGTTTTGGCGAACCAACATTGAATCCGGAGCCGATCGAAGGATCGCAGGCAATCATGCTTCAGGTGGGGACTAAAGGTATGTACGGAGGGATTGTGGGTTTGTTTGATGATCCGCAGCAGCCGGTGCGCTATCAACGGCTAGCCATTTCGTCACAGTTCAAGGATTCACAAAGGATGTTAGAGCTGTTCGCAAACTATCAGGATCGCTTAAAAGAAGCGGGGCTGTCAGGCTTAGGATTGTCGCCAGCCACACATCCCAGCGGGCGTAAGTTTGTTGGTTCTGAAGTGTGTGGTGACTGCCATACTAAAGCTTTTGAAATTTGGAAGGACAGTCCTCACGTTCACGCTACCGATTCGATCGTAGCAGCCAACAACGATCGCGGTGGAATAGCAAGGCACTTTGACCCTGAATGTATTAGTTGTCACGTCACGGGTTGGAATCCACAAGGCTTCTCTCCCTATGAATCGGGCTATTTAAGTCTTGATCAGTCGGAACACTTGCTTGGAAGTGGCTGCGAGAATTGTCACGGTCCCGGGTCGGCGCATTCGGCTGCTGAACTGGGTGACATCGAGGCTAGTGCCGAGATGCTGAAGGAACTGCGAGAAGAAATGATTCTGCCTTTAGCAAAAGCTGAAGTCAAATGCATGGAGTGTCACGACTTAGACAACAGTCCGGCGTTTCATGAGCCAGGAGCGTTCGATAAATTCTGGGAGCAGGTCAAGCACTACGGAAAGGACTAGCGCTGGTAGATCGGCAGCAGGCCGCGATCCAGTTGCAACATGATCAAGCTACAAGCCGTGATGTACACGGGGCTGATCTGTCCATCCCAGTGACCGCCAGCTTTTTGCTCACTGACGATCCGTCTGTAAAGTCGATCGCGAAACGGCAGCCATTGCTCATCACCTTGCCTGTAGACCACTTGGCTGTAATACAAGTAAGTGTAGTGCCAGTGCCCAAAAGCAGCACCTTGATCTGCTAGTTCGTCATGCAGCGACTCGCGAGCGTGCTGCATCATCTTGGGGACATTCTCGCCATCGTAGTCGCCAGCGTTGTAAAGTGCAGCCAGCGCAGCCGCTGTAATGGCTGGCCGTGAAGTACCCATTTGCTTGCTGGAATAGCTGATGCCTCCATCAGCATTCATGCAGCGATAGATGTATTGTTTGGCGCGATCGATCGCTTCGGCCGGTACCGCGATTCCTGCGTTTCTGCAGCCGCGCAATCCCTGGACCTGAGTGACCGTCGTGGAGCCCTCGTCGTAGTTGGCACCATCCTTGGCGCTGACATAGCCCCAGCCACCCGCATCGGTTTGAGCGTTGCAGCAAAACTGTACTGCCAGGTTGAGCCTTTCGATCAATTCCTTTCGACGATCTTCGTAGCCCTCTTCGCCCAGGACCTGACTGAGCATCAGCATGGCAAAGCCGTGTCCGTAGGTGTAGCGATTGTCCGTGGTCGGATCGCCGATCAATCCGTTGTCGTGGCACTTAGACAACAAAAAGTCGGTGCATCTGGCCACTTGTTTCGAGTATGGTCCTTGGGTTGTAGTCGAGCCCGAGCAGATCAGGGCTGTACCCGCCAGCGCGGTAATCGCCGTTGGGTACGCCATGGTACTCCACTGCCCACTGGTGCTTTGGGTCTTGGCCAGGTAATCCAAGCCCGCACGAATGCCTTGTTCCCACGCGGGTTCCAACCGTCTGGGGTTAGCCAGTAGTTGTCGACCGCGTCCCAGCAATCCCGTGCTGATTGCGGAAGCTATGGAGCCTGTCATCCATCGGCGTCGATCCCATTTCACCATAAAATTCCCTTAAGGCTTTTCATCCATCGGGCAGACACAGACTAATCGTCCACATCCAGGGCAGCCATCACCATATTTCTTTCTGACCGCCTGACCTAGGTCAATGCCAGCTACATTGGCTATAGTAGCTAACCAGGCCAGGACATCAGCGAATTCACCACTCAACTCTTCCAACGAGCCTTCGCGGAGTGCGCTGGCAAGCTCGCCAACCTCTTCCATCAGCCACATAAATGTTCCGTCCACTCCGCGTTGAACATCCTTTTCATGATACATTGCCCGAATTTTTGCCTGGAAATCTGTCAGGGAAACATCATCGGCAGGACGTGACGAATCGGTTTCTTGATGACTGGACATTTGGGATAGCTCACAGGCTTGTAGTATCGATGTAACACAGAGATGTTTTAGAGATTCACAACACTCTTTAGTATACTGAGAATTGGGCTAGTGAGAATCGCAACCCTTCACAGATGGCATTTTGCGGTTACCATCTCTGACAAAACTCAGCGAACCAGAGCAACCTCAACCAGTTCAATCTACTATGGATTTTATTAGGATAACCAGTTTCAGACAGCATGTGATTTGGACTGTGCTTTTGCTATTTGCATCCCTACATCTCAAGGCTCAAGACGCTCAGCAGTCCACTGATCGGATCAGTTTTGCAAAAGAAGTTGCACCTGTATTGCGACAGCACTGTCACGGCTGCCACATTGCTGGCCAGCAGGCGTCAGGCGGTTTGCGCATGGATACCTTTGCCCAGTTGATGCAGGGAGGGGATAGTGGCGCAATCATCAAACCCGCCAATTCCGAAGACAGTTTGTTGATTGGAAAGCTGACAGGGCAAGCATCAGGGCAACGCATGCCAGCCGGAGGTCGAGCGCCCTTGTCAAAACAGAAAATCGACTTGATTGCTGCTTGGATTCGACAAGGAGCGCGGTTCGATGGTCCTAGCCAGGATATGAACATTCAGACGTTAATCGATCAAGCCTGGGCGTCGGAGGCATCACATAGTGATTTGATGTACAAACGCATCGAGCGAGCACAGGGTAATTGGAAGCTTGCAATGCCTGATCAACAACCTGAGGAAGCTAGGTCGGAAGATTTTTATTTGATTGGCAATGTACCACAGGCTCGACTGATAGAGGTCTTGCAGCAGCTTCAAAAGACAGCCGCTTTCGTAAGCAAGCAGCTTGCCGCGCCAAGTGATCAGCCGTTGATACGTGGTGGGTTAGTCGTCTATGTGTTACGCTCGCGCTATGACTACAGCGAGTTTGGACGCATGCAAGAAAAGCGTGAATTGCCACGTGGTTGGGTTGGACACTGGTCGGCTGATGCTGCGCAAGCGTATGGTGTCTTGTTGGACGAACAGTCAAAGATGTCCCACCTACCGGCTGTGACTGTGCAAATCTTGACCGGGGCATATTTGGGAAGCCACATCGAGGTACCTGTTTGGTTTGCCGAAGGCATTGCCCGCAATTTAGTACTCAATCAGTTTCGTAAGAACGACCCGCGTGTTGCCAGTTGGCAGCAAGCGCTACAGGAAGTGGTCAGTAGCGTTCCCGATGCCAAGTCTTTGATTGCAGGCCAGTTGGATGAAGAGACTCTTGGCGTCGCAGGGCTAGCGATAACGCAGCCCATGTTATCTAAAAAAAATCGTCAGCAGTTTAACAAATTGTTAACGCAGTTGCGTACAGGCAAACCGTTTCCGCAAGCTATGAAATCCACCTTTGGCGAGCCAGAGCTGTTGATCAAGAATTGGCTTGGCAAATAGACCTGTTAAGATCAATCGTTTCGACCGCTTGGTAATAGCCGCCCGCTGCATAACCGAGTATATTACAGCACCGTCACTCTGAATTCGTAATACGGCAAACCATTTCACTGGGAGATACGACAATGAAATATGGCATGAACCTACTCTTGTGGGGCGGCGAAATCAACGAAGCCATGCTGCCGACGATACAGCAGCTAAAGAAAATGGGCTACGACGGAGTGGAAGTCCCCATGTTCAATTTAGATTTGGATTACGCGGCATGGGGCAAGCGATTAAAAGATTTAGGTTTGGCATGCACGGCGGTTACGGTTCGCAATGCGGATGACAATCCAATCAGTTCGGATGCCGCAGTTCGAACGCGTGGTGTTGAGCTGAACAAGCGAACGCTGGACTGCTGCGCTGCCTTGGGAGCCGAAACTTTAGTAGGCCCATACCATTCAGCGATCGGAGTTTTTTCTGGCGCTGGACCAACATCCAGTGAGTGGCAGTGGGGTGTTGAAAGCATGCGAGCTGTAGCCGAGCATGCAGGACAGGTAGGAGTCTTATTGGGCGTCGAAGCGCTTAATCGTTTTGAATGTTACTTGCTGAACGCACATGCTGATGCCGCCAAGTTTGCTCGCCAAGTTGATCATCCGTCCTGCAGGATCATGTACGATACCTTTCATAGCAACATCGAAGAGAAGAACATTGGGGCGACGATCAGTGGTATCAAAGATATGCTATGCCATGTTCACATCAGCGAAAATGATCGCAGCACACCCGGAGCCGGAAACGTGCGATGGGAAGACAATTTCAGAGCACTCGGCCAGATAGGCTACGATGGATGGCTGGTCATCGAAGCCTTTGGACTGGCTCTGCCCGAATTGGCTGCGGCAACTCGAATATGGCGACGGATGTTTGATAGTGAATTAAAACTGGCCGAAGAAGGCTTGTCCTTCATGAAGAGCCAGGTTGCCAAGTTCAAGTAGTTCTAGCGGCATCTTTGTCACAAGCTACTTGACAGTTTGGGCAGTGTATCGCCATGCCAAACACGCGGCTGTCGCGCAGTCCCAGGGCGATCCATGCCACCACGCCAACGACGACGGGTGCGATAAATGGGTCGCCGACCCGAACGTGCGTGGCCGTTGCACAGCCCAAATATGCGGTCAAAAGAATGGTGCCTACAAAAGCGGTCCTTGGAATCAAAAACATCACAGCGATGCCTATTTCCACGATCCCGATGTTGTACATGACACCGGTGTCCCAGCCAAGTTTGGCAAACATATTCTGCTTGCCCTCCCACTCAGTTAGCTTCCCCAAGGCACTGGCAAAAATCAAGAATGCCGCTAACAATACACTAAGCACCCACCCAGCAATTTTTGTCTTTGACACAATCACGCTTCCTATATTTTGAGTACGTTGCCAACGCAACAGACATGCGAAGTTTTTGCCTAGTTGGCAACATAGGCTGACGTGTTCTAACATAATTTGTAGCGTAGTGTTGCGACTTTGTTGGGCACTTAATATTCGTAGTTCAGTTGGAGAAATCGATGTCTTGGCTGGAATGGTACAATTCACTGGTCAAACCAAGTTGGACTCCGATGCAATCGACGATAGGCTTGGTATGGCAAATTTTATATCCGGTGATCATTCTCACTTTCGGCTTCGTAGTGTTGCAAGCGATGCGTCAGAAACTACCCTGGTTAATTGTTCTACCTTTTGTGATCAACCTAGCTGCGAATCTGCTTTTCACGCCCATCCAATTCGGCTTGCGCAATTTGCCACTGGCCTCTTTAGACATTTTGATCGTTTGGGGGACAATTCTTTGGATGATGGTTGCCGTTTGGCGTTACCATCCCTGGGTGTCGATAGCGCAAGTGCCGTACCTGACCTGGGTTTCGATTGCTACTGTTCTTCAATTGTCCATTACTATCAATAATCGTTAATGACAGAGCCAATTCCAACACGTTCGGTGCCCTCTCCCTGCCCTCACCCACGAAGCGGTGTAATCGCTTCTCAGATAGGTTCTAGGCTTGACGGTTGTCACATGAAGAAATATTGAATGGCATCGATACATCCCGAATTATTACGTCGTCCTGACAGTAGCGAGTATTTCCATTACTATGACACCTACGTGCGCTTGGTGCCCGATGGTCGTTGCCTAGAATTGCTGCATGGGCAGGTCGATACGCTGAAGGCGGTTTTTTCATCAGTGTCCGAAAAGGAAGCGATGCTGGTGCACGCACCGTATCAATGGACCCTCAAGCAGGTCGTTGGTCATTTAATTGATACCGAGAGGGTATTCGCAGATAGGATGCATCGATTTGCGTCCGGGGAAACTCAACCGCAAACGGGCATGGATCAAGATTTGTACGTCACCCATCACGATTATGATGCTCCTTTGCTACAATCTTTGGTTGACGAGTTGATTTTGTGTCGCCAAGCGAACATCATGCTGATCGGCAGGTTGCAACCGGTTGCCTGGGATCGCCAAGGTCAGGCGTCGGCACACAAGGTTTCCGTGCGTGCGCTGACCTGGATGATGGTTGGACATGTGATCCATCACTTAAATATTGTACAAAAACGATTAGGCAGACCCATTAATTCACTCTGATACGAGCATTCAAGACTATGGCCGAGATTTCCTGTCCGTCGTGTGGTAAGAAGTACCAAATCGCTCAAGAGAATCTTGGCAAATCGGTACGATGTCAAGCATGTGATACCATCTTCACAGCGGTTGCAGAGGTTCCCAAGCCAAATGCCGATCTGTCTCCGATGGTCCCGACGGACTTAACCCAATCACCCATCGCTTCAACCACGGCTGACGCGCCCGCTCGGACCTATGTAGCGCCTCCTGGCAAACGGGGGTCGGCAGATGAAATCGACTATGCAATTCACGGCGACGACACGCAGTATGTCGAAGTGGCTCTTGATCCGGGCGAAACGGTGATCGCTGAATCAGGATCGATGATGTACATGACCTCAGGTATCGAAATGCAAACCGTGTTTGGCGATCCTTCGCAAAGCGGCGGTGGATTCTGGGGCAAAGTTGTGTCAGCGGGCAAACGAGTGCTGACCGGCGAATCGCTATTTATGACTACGTTTACCAATACGCGCGGTCGAGGCAAAGAGATTGTCGCCTTTGCCGCACCGTACATGGGACGTATTACCCCGATGCATCTAGATCAAATGGGTGGAGAACTGATTTGTCAAAAAGACTCCTTTCTGTGTGGAGCCAAGGGCATTCAGGTTTCGATCGCTTTCCAGAAGAAAATCGGCGCTGGACTGTTTGGCGGCGAAGGGTTTATCATGCAACGATTGAAAGGTGATGGTGTTGCTTTGGTTCATGCTGGAGGTGCGATGATGCATCGTCAGCTTGGTGCCGGGGAAACGTTGCGGCTAGATACCGGTTGCCTGATGGCTATGGGACCTTCGGTTCAGTATGACATTCAACTGGTGGGCGGTATTAAGAACACACTGTTCGGAGGCGAAGGATTATTCGTTGCCACGGTAGTCGGCCCTGGTCCGATTTGGTTGCAGAGCTTGCCATTTTCGCGGCTCGCTGGTCGAATCTATGCTGCGGCTCCTCAAGGCGGTGGCTCACGCCGTGAAGAAGGCTCCGTGCTTGGCGGCCTAGGCTCGATGCTCATGGGCAGTAGCGAGTAGCCAGAAAACTGCTGGACGCCGTGAAATGCAAGATCTTGGACCGATTCACGACGACGTTCGCTCATAGCTTTCAAACCACAGGTGCCGGTTTGCCCATCGGTACGCTGAAAGTCGAAATACTAGTGAATGAAAAGGCACCGGAAAAACAGCGATAAGCTATCCTATGTCTGGGAATTCTGGCGAATTCCACTGCTGGTGTTTGCAACTACTGCTTGGGCAGGCCAACCGCCGGAGCAATTCTTTGAAGCCAAGATTCGTCCGCTGCTGATCGAGCGGTGTATCTCGTGTCACTCCGACAAGGACCCCGATGGGGGATTGTCACTTGAGTCGAAAGAGGGCTGGGCAGAGCGCGAGGTAATTAGCCCAGGTGAACCCAAGCAAAGCTTGCTGATTGCCGCAGTCCGCCATCAAGACAGTTCCCTGCGAATGCCTCCCGAGGACAGTGGTATCGAAAGACTCAGTGAAAATGAGATTCAACTACTGGAACACTGGATTCGCGAAGGTGCCGTTGACCCCAGATCTAGCCAAGCGACACACACTGGCCCAAAATTGCGTCCACGGCAGTTTAGGATCACTCAGCAGGATACAAGTCACTGGGCCTACCAGCCAATTCGTGATCCGTCACTGAAATACGTGGATAAAAGACCATCTGAAGTTGTCGACCAGTTGATCGATGACAAATTACAGCCGATGGGCGCGACTCGATCGCCACAAGCCTCGCCGCGAGAACTGGTTCGCCGAGCCTATTTTGACTTGTGGGGACTGCCGCCAGATAGCGAAGCCGTAATAACCTTTCAGAATGATCCAAGTGACGCCGCTTGGAGTTTGCTGATCGACAAGTTGTTGGCATCGCCCCTTTATGGTCAGCGTTGGGGCAGATATTGGCTTGACTGGGTTCGCTACGCTGAAACCAACGGCTACGAACGCGATGGAAACAAAGCGGGGGCTTGGCGATATCGAGACTACGTGATCGACAGTTTGAATCGTGACAAGCCTTACGATCGATTCTTGATCGAACAGTTGGCGGGCGACTTGTTGATCGCTGACGAGAATCTATCCATTGAACACACTCCGGAACGCTGGAAAGAAGCGATTATCGCAACTGGCTACTATCGACTGCATGTCTGGGATGACGAGCCCGATGATACCGAGGCGGCGGAACTGGATGACTTGGACGATATCATGGTGACGACGGGTGCCGTCGTGATGGGCATGACCACCGGTTGTAATCGCTGCCACGATCATAAATTCGATCCGTTGAGTCAAGTCGATTACTATTCGATGCTCGACCTGTTTCGCGACATCGATCCCTATGGCTTGTCGAAAAAGGGAGGCGGTGGAAGAGGGACAGGTCGTATCTCCACGTTCTTGTGTTCGGAGCAGCAGTTGAGCGACTGGCGAGCCGAGCAACACACAAGAATTGAAGCCATCGAGAACAAAATCGCTTCCGCCGACGAATCAGAAAAGATCGCACTGCATGAGCAGCTCAAGCAGCTCAGAGAACAGCAGCCACCTTTCGACCAAGCTCTGGCCGTTAATCCACCGGCGCATTCTCGCAAAGCCACATTTGTGCTGGCTCGTGGCGATTATCAATCACCTCAGCAACAGGTCTCAGCCGCAATTCCACAACTGTTTGGCGTTTTGAGCCACGGACATTTGCAAAACGCTGGGGAAGGCGATCAAGTTAAGCCTCAGGCCGCAGATTCTAGCTCCCACATACCGATGCGCAATCGATTGGACTTCGCCCGTTGGCTAACTTCTCCACATCATCCATTGACCGCGCGAGTGCTGGCGAACCGTATTTGGCTCAATCACTTTGGATCTGGCATCGTGCCAACTGCCGACGACTTTGGCTATACCGGAATCGCTCCTAAGAACGAAGAGCTGCTTGATCACTTGGCCACACAACTCCAGCGCGGTGGTTGGTCGATCAAGAACCTGCATCGATTGATCATGCATTCGCAAGCCTATCGCATGTCCTCGCAGGCTCACCCTGAGGGTAATTCAGCGGCACGTGAACACGACCCTGAGAATAGCCTTTTTTGGAGGCAGAATCTGCGTCGACTGGATGCTGAAGCCATCCGCGACTCGATGCTAGTATACTCGGGCGAACTGACCGACAAGTCGTCGGGGCCAAGCGTTTATTCGAGCCTGTCAGCCGAGATACAGGAGACGGCTAATCCGGTGTCACTATCCAATTGGACTACCAGCCCCGACGACCAGCAGAATTGTCGTAGTGTTTACTTGGTCGTCAAACGTTCGCTGAAAGATCCATTGTTGGAGTCGTTTGATTTTGCCAACAGCCACTCACCAGTTGGCCAACGCCCGGTAACGACGGTGGCTCCGCAAGCACTGATGCTGCTGAATGATCGCTTTGTTCAGAAGTGTTCAGAGACGATCGCTAAGCGGTTGATACAGCAAAGTGTAGATGAAAGCCCGAGAATCCAACAGCTTTGGAATTTGATCTACCAGAGGGAGCCAACGCAGGACGAACAAACTGTTTTGACTGAGTTCTTGCAGAAGCAAACTGAAGCACAGCGAAGCGAACTGTCGGCGTGGACCAGTGTTGTCCGTTCCATCCTGAATAGCAACGAGTGTCTCTATGTCGAGTAGCCTCGTTAACCGCCCAGCCGCAGTTGCCGGCTAAGATGTAGCGGCGCGGAGCGAGAGACGTCAGGTTCTTAGGGGGGAGCGGGTAAGGATTACTCCAGAGAGCCAGCAACTGCGGCTGGGCGGTTAACGAGTCGAATATAGTAGATAACAATCGCATTGTGAAACAAAATGAACCCGTTTGACCACATACCACCTTTTCGATCACGACGTCACTTTGTGCTGGATCTAGGTGCGGGTTTTGGTTCGCTGGCCCTGTCAGCTCTGATGACTCAGCAAATCTCGGCAGATGATCGACAAAGCGATTCAGCTAGCTACACTTCGCCACTGGCACCCAAAAATCAGACGCTACCCTCGAAGGTAAAATCTTGCATCTTTCTGTTCATGTTTGGTGGGCCCTCACAAGTCGACCTGTTCGATTACAAGCCTGAACTGCAACGTAGCGACGGCAAGACAATCGACAACGAATTTCGGCGAGGCACTAAAACGCAAGCAGTCCTTCAGGCCAGCAAACGCACTTTCGCGCAGCATGGTCAGTCCGGTTTATGGTGCTCGGATGCTCTGCCTAATTTGGCCAAACATGTCGACAAGTTGGCTCTGGTAAAATCGCTTCAAAGCGACTCGTTTGCCCATGGAAGTGCGCTGCTACAAAGCAATAGTGGTAGGATTCTGCAAGGTAGCCCTTCGATTGGTTCATGGGTTACCTATGGTCTGGGTACGATCAATCAGAATATGCCCGGCTATGTGGTGATGTTAGATCCGCGCGGCGGTCCCACGAGTGGTTCGCTGAATTGGTCCAGCGGTTATATGCCAGCCGCCTATCAGGGCACCGTCTTCCGAACCGCAGATCCCGCCATCCTAAATTTGCGATCCGCTGACGGAATCTCGCGCCAGCAGCAGCGTGAGGAGATTGACCTGATCAATCAGCTTAATACTCAGCACCTTCAGTCGCATCCTGGGTATAGCCAGTTGGAGGCTCGCATTGCCAGCTACGAACTTGCTTACAATTTGCAGTCGGAAGCCCCAGAGGCGCTGGACCTATCGCAGGAGACCGCCCAGACGATCCAGATGTACGGTTTGAATCAACCCAAACCTGATTGGCATTCACTGGCTCTGGGGCCAAGTACGTTTGGTAAGCAGTGTTTGATCGCCAGGCGGATGGTGGAACGCGGCGTACGATTCATTCAAATCTACTCGGGTGGCGGCAATGCTGGCGGGCAGAACAGTTGGGATGGCCATCACGGAATTGAAGAAAATCTTAAATTGCACTGCCCCGAAGTGGATCAGCCTATCGCAGCTTTGCTTACCGATCTTGAGCGACGCGGTTTACTAGAATCCACTTTGGTGATATGGGGCGGCGAATTCGGTAGAATGCCTGTATCGGAGACGTACAACACGGGCGGCAAACCCGGCGGGCGCGATCACAATCCCAAGGGATTTACCTATTGGTTAGCCGGAGGAGGTGTCAAAGCGGGTGCCTCGGTGGGTGAAACCGACGAGATTGGCGAAACCGCAGTGGTCGATCCCTTTCATTTACGAGATTTGCACGCCACCATTCTGCATCTGATGGGCTTGGATCACAACCAGTTAACCTACTTCCACGGCGGCCTCGATAACAAACTGACCGGTGTCATTGACGCTCATCCGATCCATCAGATCATCGCCTAGAAATTTGTACCCACTTCAGCCTTGTTCACCGCCCAGCCAAAGGCGCCAGCTTAGACTGAATTCAAGCTGCAAGCACAGCCGGTACCTTTGGCTGGGCGGTAAACAAGGAAGTTAGCATCCAACCGACCGCTTACCACAAAAACCAATGCCCGGTCCATAAGACGTAAATGGCCAAAATGAAATTACTGGTAGCATGAGCCACTACGCACTGCCATAGATCTCGCTTCCAATAAAGGAGAGAGTTGATTAGCAAGCAGTAGCTGGCCGCTGCAAACCACTCGGGGTGCGCTAGTGTGAACAGAGCGGTGACGATCAAGCAACTGGACCAGGTAAATGTTCCTAACCGAATCTCCTGCCAGTCAGGATCGATCGTCCAACGCAGCAAAAAGCAGCGCCAGAAAAACTCTTCGATCAGCGGAACAACCACGGCGATTCCCAGCAACCGAACCGCCAAGAAAGCCACTTTGGCAGACAGACTATCCAGTTCATCAAGCGGATTGAAGCTAACTCGCTCGCCCACTTGCAACCAGGTTGGCAGATCTGCTGTCAGACGTCGCTCCAGATGCAAGTGGCTGAGTACAATCCATAGAGCGATGCCAACTACGCCAACCAACAATCCCCATGCAACTCGACCGTGAATCGGCATGACCAAGCGGCGAGTCTGGGCCGGCATCAACCACCACAGTGATAGTGCGGATAAGCCTGCTACAGCGGCATATCCAAAGGGATACTGCTGAGTGGTCAGGCGACCCAAAAAAGAACCACCTACGACATAAATCACAAAGGGAATGGTGCAAGCTTGAGTAAAGCTGCCAGACTTACTGGTCATGGAATATTTCAACCGATGGATACGAGTCGCGACTAGGGAGTCTGTTTTGGCACGAACGGTACAAATGTCTATGGAGACGAAGACTCCTGAGGTGCCGGAAGGCTAGTGGGAGCTTCCTGGTCACACAGTCTAGCGATGACAACGCCCAGCAGGATGGCCAAGATAAACATGATGACTAGCCCTGTGATCCAAATGATTCGCTTGCCACCCTGCGATGGTAAAGGTAAAGCTGTAGTCGTAGGTCGAGCGTGACCGTTTGTGACATGTTTGGCCGTCGAGCGCCCGGTAGTAGTTGGACGAGCTGCAGGCTGCCGAGTTGACGAAGAACCGTGCAGCGAACTGTTGCCCGCTTTGCCACCAGGACGTCTGGATTCTGCCTGCAAGTCGATTTGACTGCCACTGGACGAAGTGCTAGCCAATTTCACAAGGACTCCACTATCGCCCGCTGAAAGGTGAGTGATATTGCTTCCCGATGGGTCGGATAAGGTATCGCTGCCACGATTATTGAGCGTGTCAGACAAAGCACTGCCCATGCCACTGGAACGCACGCCAAATTCGCTACCAAAGGAACTGGAGTCTCCAGAGCGCGACCCTGGATCGCTCAACTTGGAATTTAATTGACTAAGTGCGGAATTGCCGCCACCAGCTTCCTGCAATTGGCGAGCCTGAGTGCCCGCACTCGACTGAACGGCTCGATAGTTGGCTAACCAAGCTTCGAGAACCTCCGCGGTTTGCTGAGCTGTCGTATAACGATAGATAGGGTCTTTCTGAAGTAGCTTCCAGCAGATGCCTTCTAATTCTCCAGGACAATCCTGTCTTAGCTTGCGGACTTCCTGAGGCATTTCCTTTTGGTGTTTCGCGATGCGCTGGGCAATAGAACCCGACGGAAATGGTGGGCTGCCCGTTAGAAGATAGTACATCGTACAACCCAGGGAATACAGGTCGGCACGGTGGTCGACACGATGGCTGTTGAGCGCTTGCTCTGGCGACAGATAGTCGGCGGTACCAAGTACTTTGTCATTGTGCTCAATGGTTAGCGAGGATTGCGATTCATCCGCAAACATGGCCAGACCCAAGTCCAACAGTTTGACCTTGCCATCTTTGCGCAACAGCAAATTGGCCGGTTTGACATCGCGGTGGATCAGCCCCATCTCGTGAGCATGTTGCAATCCATGGGCTGCCTGAGCAATGTAGTCGGCCACTTGATCATAGGGCAATGGCCCACGTTTCTTAACGATATTTTGTAGGTCGCTGCCTTGAACGTACTCCATCACGATGTAGTGGGTATCGCCATCATTATCGATGTCAAACGCTCGCACAATGTTGGGATGGTTCAGCGATGCGATGGCTTTGGCCTCTTGCTGGAATCTGGCCAGATAAGAGGACTTGCCGATCTTGCTAGGCGGCAACACCTTGATAGCACGTAGATCGTTCATGCGAGTATGTTCCGCCAGATAGACACTGCTCATACCGCCACTGCCGATGTGACCAAGCAATTTGTACTTGCCCAGGAAGAACCCTTTGTACTTGCCTTGCAAAAGCTTTTCAGTGTGCCAGCGCGTAATCAACTTGTGTCGCTGCAGAGCTTTGGCCAGAGCAACCACATCGTTAGGAAGTTGGCCATCGTTCTCTGTGCGCACGACGTCTAGCACCGATTGGATTTTCTCCTGATCGGCCAACTGGCTCTTCTCTACCAGTTCGACAAATTTCTCTGCGGTTACAACTGGCATACGCTTGACGGGTTGCTGGCCCGCGCTTGAGCTAACTATCGGTCAGAGGAAGACGCGAATACTAAGACTGATGAACTGACAGTGTACTCCATCATTGTATCATTGAAGACCGTTCCTACCTACTATTTTATTGTAATTCGGGGTGAAGCCTGACAAGTATCCGTCGGGGGATATGCGAAATCTCCGAATGGTATGAAAATGCAGGCCGGGTGGGGTGACAGAGATTCAGATTCAACGATCCGACGAAGCATGTTCAGCGGGCTGGCTTCTGCTGGACCCTACCCACCCTTTTCAATCAATTCTCAGGACAATTTCTAATAATCCGTGTACTGTTCCATCGCTATGAAGTCTTTCAATAACGACCGTACGCTGATCATTGGCGGAGGCGTGATCGGGCTTTCGCTAGCCTGGGAATTGGCTCGCCGCAAGCATCAAGTTGAACTGATCGAGTCCGATCCGGTGATCCACCCATTAGCTTCCTGGGCTGGAGCCGGTATCTTGCCGCCGGCGGCAACTAGCGCAGTGGTCGATCCTTACGAACAGCTTAAGCAGCTTAGTTATCAACTGCACCCTCAATGGGCGGCCCAATTGCAAGCGGACACTGGCATCGACACCGGTTTTCGGCAGTGTGGCGGAATCTATCTAGCCAGCAGTTTGGCCGAGCAGGCTACGCTACTGGCCAATGAATACTGGTGGCAACAGCACGAAATCGCCTTTCAGCGACTGAGTACAAGTGAGCTGTCTGAGCGGGAGCCCGGCTTAGCTGGATCGGGAACCCAAAAAGTTCGACAAGCTTGGTTTCTGCCTGGCGAGTATCAGGTCCGCAATCCACGGCATCTCAAAGCGCTGCGTTCAGCCTGTCAACAGTTGGGAGTGATTTTTCGGACTGCGACAGTTCGGCAGATCGATGTGGATGCGTCCCAGCGAGCGACAGTTTGTATCGATCAAGGGGATCACCTGAACTCCGATCGAATTTGCATCTGTGCAGGGGCTTGGTCGCGCATGCTGCTGGAACAGTTGCAACTTGCCAACGGTATCATGCCTGTTCGAGGACAGATGTTGTTGTACCGTTCAAAGACACCTCTGGTTCGACATATCATCAATGACGGAAATCGTTATTTGGTGCCCCGCGATGACGGTCACCTGCTGGCCGGTAGCGGCGAAGAAGAGGTGGGATATTGCTGCGAAACGACGCAGGTCGCTCTGCAAGTCATCCAGCAATGGGCGAACTCGGTCTTGCCTCAATTGCAGGATTTGCCGGTGATTAACCGTTGGGCCGGTTTGCGACCTGGTTCGTTTGACAGCTTGCCCTACTTGGGTTCGATTCCCGGAACAAAGAATATATTTGTGGCGGCCGGACATTTTCGCAGTGGATTGTATTTGTCCTGCGGAACGGCTGTGGTCATGGCCAATCTGATGCTTGGACAACCCAACTCCATCGACCTTTGGCCCTTCCGACCTGGTCGCGGCTGAACGGCTGGTTGGAAGTCAACTGGCGGCGAGTCTTTGATTGTGCCTGCCCATTGGATTCGGACTACCGCAAGTAGAGGTCTGATTCTGACGATTGTAAGGGTGGCCCAGCAAGGCCATGGCGGAAAGCGATTGAGATGCTGCTCTGCCGTTAGTTTTCCGAAGTTACCAATAAGCTAGAGTTGCAAAATAGGTCGGCTGAAGGGAGCAATTTCATCCAGGATCGATCCTTTTGAGTAATTTCCCGAACGACTCAGCCGCTTCAACTTCCAGCTTCTTATAAGCGCCCTTGATGACCGCATAACGCGGTCGGGTACCTTCATGACTCCAGGCGATACAGTTCATTCAAAACCAGCACATCAAGCTACGGCAGTGGCTGGCGATGCATTTATGACTGGACTGTTGGCGATGTTGGTCATCAATATTGGCCAGCGAGCTGTCGGTCTGCTACGCAACTTAGGCTTCTGCAATTTTCTGACCGATGCGGACTTAGGGATGTGGGCTTTAGCCAACAGCTTTTTTATGATCGGTGCTCCGATTGCCGTTTTGGGGCTGCCGGGCTCTTTTGGGAAATTTGTCGAGCACTACCGGCTGCAGGGCAAGCTGCGTTCTTATCTGATCCAACTGATGATCGTCAGCGGACTGGGCGTAATATTGTTAAGCGGGCTAATGCTGGCCTATCCCACTACTGCTGGGCTAACACTTTATGGCAAAGATCTTGGTTATCAAGCGATCTTCTGGACCGTGGTCACATTGATCAGCGTTATCGGTTTTAACACTACTTTTGAACTCGTGGTTTCATTGCGGCTGATTCGCTTGGGATCGATGATGCACTTCATCAACACGACGGTCTTCACTGGTTTGGGAATCGCTGGCATCATCTGGTATCAGCACTGGATCGTGCTGCTGCCTGCCTATAGTTTAGCTTGCTTGTTGGCGATTTTACCGGGTCTTTGGGGTGCGTGGCGAGCGGCAGCCGGGGAATTGAGATCCTCAACGGCTATTTCGTCGCGTGCGATGTGGCGGCGAGTGATGCCATTTGCCGTTGCCCTTTGGTGTTCGAACTTGATTAGCAATCTGTTTGATTTGAGCGATCGCTACATGTTGCTGCACCTGTGCCATATGGGGGCAGAAGCCGGACAGGCCATGGTTGGACAGTTCTATTGCGGTCGAGTACTACCCAATCTACTTTTAAGCCTAGCTATGATGTTGGCAGGCATGTTGCTGCCTTACTTGAGCGCCGATTGGGAGCGTGCACAGTTCGCAAAGATATCGGTCAGCATGAACGGCATTTTGACCCTGTTAGCTCTTGCCTTCACAGGGCTGTCTCTGGCAGCAATCGTAGCATCACCGATCATGTTCCAAGGAGTGTTATCGGGACGCTATCAACAGGCATCGGATATCCTACCGTTGGGTATGGTGCTGGCAGCGTGGTCGGGGCTATCCACGGTGGCGGCTGCCTACCTGCTGTGTGCCGAGAAGGCCAAGCAGAATGCCATCTTACTGGCTATCAGTCTGGTGATGAATGTCATACTCAATTGGCCGCTTATCCTGTGGTATGGACTTTATGGAGCCGCGCTGGCGACGACTGTTACTAATGGTTTGCTGCTGTACTTGGTCCTTTGGCGGATGCATCGCGAGGGCTGCAAGATCAAACTGTCCACACTGCTGTTCTGTGGCATGCCAGTCTGCCTCTTGTTTGGCCAAGTGGCCGCCATCACTCTGTTGTCAGCAGTAATCATCGCTTGTGGCCGAACCAACTGGTTACTGACCTCGGCAGATCGCCGGGCCATGGATCAGTTGTTGGTGCCCTATCTTGAAAAGCTTAGACTGCCAATGCGTTCCATTTGGCCGCTGACGGAAGGTGCCAAAGGTGCGGTCTGACTGCAGGGAGGGCAGTGAAAAAGCTTTGAGAATCCGATTCGGAAATAATTCGGGCGTCCAATATGGCCGGAAGAGGGCCTGGCACGAGTCGCATTCCAAGTTCGCAAATTCGCGAAGGTCGGCAAACCAAACTTACAATGAAATACCCCTGCTCCGCTGATGTGATCACTGTGTTCATGCGACAGCACCAGCGCTTGGCAATCGCGAATTTCAAAACCAAATTCAGCCAAATGGAACTCGGCTTTGCTGACACTAATACCAGCTTCAAACAGAACACACGTATCACCGCTACTAGCGAATACGCATTTGCCGGAACTTAATGATTGCAATGGGATGACTTCCATGAGGGTAGTGTACCTTACCCCTTCATTAGCTGAAAGCCGCCTGCTGGTTCAGCGCTCCGAACAAGTCCGCTCCGCTATGAAAATATCTTGACGCGCCGAGAATGGACAGAACTGCGACGTAAGTGTTTAGAGTGGATTGGCAAGCGATTGGGACAAAAGATCATTCGTCGATCGCGATGTGATCGATACCGGCCCGTTCCAAGAAATGGGCGGCTTTCATTGTTCGGACATCGTATTCAGGGCCAAGCTGGGGTCCATACGGCGATACATTAGCGGCGCAATGTGGGCGTTCGCATACCATATTGTAAGGGCTTAAGTCATCCATAGCTGCCGTATTATGATTCTTCGAATGAACCCGACGGCTGGGCCACATCTTGGTGAATTCCTTGGCAACGGCTATAATGAGTCGTTTCTTTGCGCGAAGGATTTTAAGGGTGTCAGCTAGTTCGAATGAAGCGACCAAGCATGCTCGAGTGCCTCGAGTTTCGTTGTCGGATGAAAAAATTCTGGTTCTGGATTTTGGTTCTCAGTATGCTCAACTGATCGCGCGACGAGTGCGCGAACAGAATGTTTACTGCGAACTGATTCGCCATGATTTGCCAGCGGCGACTATTGCGCAAAAGCGGCCCAGTGGCATTATTCTGTCAGGAGGACCGGCCAGCGTCTATGCGCAAGGGGCCCCGCAGTGTGATCCTGAGCTGTTTCAGCTGGGCATTCCGGTACTGGGCATCTGCTATGGAATGCAGTTGGCTTGTCAGTCGTTGGGTTCACAAGTTAGCAATTGTCAGTCTCGTGAGTTCGGCCGGGCCACTCTAAAGATTCACCAAATGCAGGGGCTGCTTGCCGGGTTGCCACCACAGATGGATGTGTGGATGAGCCACGGGGACCAAGTGGCTGCGGTGTCGGAGGATTTTGTGCCGCTGGCGGCAACTAGCACTTGTCCTTTGGCTGCGGTACAGCATCGTCAGTTGCCCGTTTATGGTCTGCAGTTTCATCCCGAGGTGACTCATACGCCACTGGGAGCCACGATTCTTCATAACTTTTTGTATGCCGTCTGTGGCTGCCAGGGACAGTGGCATTTGACAGATTTTGCTGCTCGCTCAGTGGAACAATTGCGTGAGCAGATTGGCGAACATCGCGTCATCTGCGGATTGTCGGGTGGCGTGGACAGCGCGGTGACAGCCGCACTGCTGGTCAAAGCGATCGGCAGCCAAGTCAGTTGCATCCTGGTGGATAACGGGTTGCTGCGCAAGGACGAACAGGCGGCGGTTCTTTCTGAATTCACCAATCATTTCAAAGCGGACTTGCATGTCATCCAGGCCGAGGATCGGTTCCTGTCAGCGCTCAAAGGAGTGATCGATCCTCAAGACAAACGCCGAAAAATTGGCGGGCTGTTTATCGACTGCTTCAAAGAGGAGGCGGCCAAAATTGTTGGAGCGAAATTCCTAGCGCAAGGCACTTTGTATCCTGATGTGATTGAATCGGGGGCAGCCAAAGATGGACCGGCTGCGACCATCAAGTTGCATCACAACGTTGGCGGTTTGCCCGAGCAGTTGGGATTTGAACTGGTAGAACCATTACGAGATCTATTCAAAGATGAAGTTCGTCGGTTGGGATTGGAACTGGGCTTGCCTGAGCAGTTGGTTTGGCGACATCCGTTTCCTGGCCCTGGGTTGGCTGTAAGATGCTTAGGCGAGGTTACTCAGGAAAAATTGTCCGTGTTGCGCGAAGCCGATCATATCGTCGTTAGCGAAATCCGCGCAGCGGGACTATACCGTCAGACCTCTCAGGCCTTTGCCGTTTTGCTGCCGGTACAAAGCGTGGGCGTGATGGGAGATGCGCGTACGTATGAGAACACCGTGGCCGTGCGATGTGTCAACACCGATGATTTTATGACTGCGGATTGGAGTCACTTGCCTTACGAATTGTTGGCTCGTATTAGCAGTCGCATCATCAATGAAGTTCGAGGCGTCAATCGAGTGGTGTACGACATCAGTAGCAAGCCGCCTGCCACAATTGAATGGGAATAGACATGTCTGGAAATCGAGCGACTGTACTAGCCGGTATTCCAAGTCAAAATTCGGCATTGTATCACCGAGTTCGCTTTGGTACGGGAGATCCGGCGGCGTGGATTTGTATCCACAATTCAGAAGGAGATCACACCGAGTTTCTGGTCCGCGATATCGAAGTGCAGCGGGCGCAGCAAAGCGTAGGTGTCAATCGTATAAGTAGCCCAGGTGATCATCAGCCAAGCGGTGGTCTGTCGGGCGACCGAACAACGGCGACAGCTCAAGCATTGGCCGAATGCCTTCGCAAGCACAGCGTCACCTGTGCAGTGGCCGATCGCACTTTGCCTTACGTCTATGCTTGGCATATTCAAAAGGCTGGCATTGCGATCGAGTACGACGCCGATTTGGGCGTTACCGATCGCCGTCGTAAAGACGCTCAAGAGATAGAATGGTTGGCTGCTGCGCAGGCGATTACTGAACAAGCGGTGTTGATGGCTTGCCAGACCATTTACAGTGCACGAGCCGCTTCCGATGGTTCATTGCTGCATGATGGCCAACCGCTCACCAGCCAGCGATTGCAGTTTATGATCGCACAGTTTTTGCTGGAGCGGAATTACCATTGTCACCATGGTCTGATCGTGGCCAGCCATCCGTATTCTGCCGATTGTCACCATCGCGGCCAGGGTGTGCTGCAAACCGGTCAGGCAGTGATTATCGACGTGTTTCCGCAAAGCGCAACGACTCAATATCACGGCGATTGCACTCGAACGGTCGTTCACGGTGACGCACATGATCGGCTACGTGACATGCACGCTGCCGTTTTGGCGGCTAAGCGTGCTGCGATTGGACTGGCTGTTGCAGGTGCTTCGGCGGATCGTGTTCATCAGGCCGCTAAAAGTGAAATAGTACGAAATGGCTTCCGGTTCGCTCGTGGGCAGATCGCTGATGACCCTGTGATGCCTCACGGAACCGGCCATGGCATTGGTTTGGAAGTGCATGAGCCTATACTGCTTGATGACAATGGCGGTACACTGATGGCGGGCGAAGTGCTGACTGTCGAACCTGGTTTGTACAGCCGACACTATGGTGGCGTGCGAGTCGAAGATATGATAGTCATCGCTGAAGCCGGTCCTGCGCAAAATCTAAATCGACTGCCTGAAGGCTTACAGTGGCCGTAGTTTCCCGACCTTGGAACGGCATGTCGTCTTACCGAATCATCCCAACACTCAATCCAACAGGAGTAAAGTTTCATGAAACTGAAATCGATACAACCGCAATTTGCTCTGCTTATCATGGCAAGCTGCTTGTTGTGGACCGCCTGTGCGACTCAGGATTTTGCTCCTGGTACATCCGCACAACCTTCTTCAACCGTAGGACCAGCAGACAGTTTGGAAAAAGCGACTCCTGGACCAGTTGAAGCGGCGAATGCTGAGTTCGCCCAAACCGCTAGTGGTTTGCGATATCGCATTCTGCGCTCCGGCCAAGGCGCGAAACCAACCGCATCCAGTTTGGTGGTCAGCCATTACAAAGGGTGGCTAGATGACGGATCGATCTTCGACAGTTCCTATCGAAGTGGCCAGCCGATCAAGTTTCCGCTTGGCGGTGTTATTCCGGGTTGGACTGAGGGCCTGCAACTGATTGGCGAGGGTGGCATGATCGAACTCGAAATACCATCGCAGTTGGGCTACGGCGAACAAGGCATGCCACCGGTCATTCCACCCAAATCAAGGCTGCATTTTATCGTCGAACTGGTGAAAGTGCTTTAGACACGCTTCAAGCCAAGGGCCATTGAAAGCGGCTGCTGGCCGGTGCATGATGGAAGTCTGTGTCCGCAATGAACAAACCGCCCGCCCAGTCCGACTGTGTTTGTCGCGACTCGGGCATGTGTTCGACCGCTGTTGTGATGACCAGTTTGACACTGCCGTCAGGATGATCGATCAGCATGGGACAAGTTGCTTGTGGACTTCGTGGCGTACGCCATATCCCTTCCAATTGGCCGTCAAGCAGGCTGTACTGCCGCGTTTCGCCAAAGTCTGCTGGATTGGGATTATAAAAACTGATGATCGCACTTTGTTCGTCGGGTGTCAAAACCATCCCATCTGGCACTCCAGCTAGGTTCGATAAGTCAATGATCGTTTGGCAATCGGAAAGCTGGCCAGCTTGAGTGTCCAGCCGGTATCGAACTACTTTTCGAGTGGGTGAATCGATGTCGATCAAATGCAACCCGTCACCTGATGAGATAACATCTTTTCCGTTGCTGCAAATCTGATCGCTGCGAAGCTGAACCAGGCGCTTGTCGCGACCACGAAACAGATACAGACCAGCTTTCTTCGTCTTAAACTCCAAGTCTTTGCAGCCAAAAACCAGATTATCACCAAAGCAGGTGCCATCATTGATAATCGTGTTATCGACACCTGAGTCGATGCCTTCGCAAATCACCTGCCAAGACTGATCGGAGACTCGAAAAATGCCCAACGATCGTTCACAGCCGACCACAAACACACCTTCCTGCTGAGTCGGCTTGGCAAAACCGGGGCGTCCAGGAAGATTGAATTGTTGATTACGACCCGTCTTCAAGTCGAAAATGTTCAGCGACCCGGTAACAGCTTTTGAGCCGTGTTGAATCGCCACCCAACTGAACATACCACCCCCCAGTGCTGTTGGTCCCTCGGGCAAGAATCGGACCTCCGGCGGTACCGGCAGATAAAGCAGCCGAGCATCGCGGCTTGTAATTTTTGGAGTTGACATGGTTCCTCTGTTCATTCGAAGAAATTATTCAAAACTTCTCGCTGATCGGTGGTACTGTAACATTATATCCGGAAGGCTTGTCCTGCTGATCATTCGGCTTCAGAAATCACAGTACTCGTCATAGGCATCTCGCAGCAAAGCTAGGTCGACCGCAACTCCAGTCCATCGCAGTAAATCGTATGCTTCCCCGGCAACCGCTAGTTCCGACTCACCGATGCGGCGCAATGGGCAACCTGCCAGCAGCTTTGGCAAGGCCGATGAATGGCTAGTTATCATCGATAGCGATGGACAATGAAGATCTGATATCTGCCCACCGATCGAATCAGGGATTGCTGCCGTCTGAGTGACCAGCGCTAAATGTTTTTGCGTCGGAGGATTGGATTCGCCTTGAGTATTCATTAGTTGCTGCTGCAGCCAACTTGTATTGTCGATGGTCTCCGCCTCCGTCAAACGCCCTTCTGTCTTCAATCGTTCAATCTGGCCAGGCAAGACCTTTGCAGCTTGGTCTACGGGAGCCAATGTCCACAACCATGGCGGAGCGACAGGTACTTGTGACAAAGCTACGAACAAACTGCGTGTGGCACGACTGTCTCCGTGCAGCCAGATCAAGCTGGGCGGCGGCTGATTCCAAGTCAAGCAATCCAGCCAGGCAAATCCACAATTGTCCCATAACTGCCAACCGTTATCTGCTGGACACCCCGAAGTTACCCGACCAATAAAATGAGAGTTTGTGTCCCCGTTGGCCAACGATGTCACGGCCTGACTTTCGTATTGGCCAAATAGTCGCAGTCCGCGAAATCCCATCGCCAACATGCCGGCGCAAGCGATGCCAAATTTCTCTTCAGCCACTTCTACCGACAGCGCTCGCCAATCCAAAGACTGACTGGCGAAGGCGCGTTCCAGCAAGAATTGCGTCGGCTGCCCAGCCACACTAGGGCCGATGCAGACGATCACTGACTGAGAGACTGAATCTATTTCTCTGTTCATCGGCTGCACTCGGTGATGAAGGTGTCGCGGATTGTAACGACTATACCGATATTGTAGCGAACTTTGCTGGACTTCGTAACGCGGGTGCAGGTCCACTTGAAGTCATTTCGATCAGGCAAATTATGATGAAACTGTGAACCGACCAGCGTTCAGTTCCCAGTTTTCCAGAAGAGATATTCCATGAGTCATCATTCGGTATCGACCGTTCCTTGCAACCAGCGAGAAGCCAGCAGCGGGAATCGTACCACCCCGATATGGGGCTTAATCCTACTGTCGACCTGTGCCTGTGTCTGGTTTCCGATATCCGGTCATATCATCTCAGCTTGGTTTCAACCGACGCTAGTGGGCTGGTTATGGGGATGTCAATTCCTGCTTGGATTTTGGCTAGCTGGGTCAGGTCGTTTTTCCGCACTGAATCTGATTTTGACAGGGCTGACGTTCGGCTGGCTGGCCACTGCCTTTGGGTCGCTTACCGATTTCAAACTAGTTGAAAGCATTGTTCTGAATGCCTTATCCTTTGTCAGCGGTTGGATGCTGATTCGAACGCACGTGTCAGTAGCTAGGCACCACTGGTCACAAGTTTGGAGGCTAGCCGGAGGTCAAATCACCCTGCTGGAACTGATGGGAGTCATGACCATTGTGGCTTGTGTTTTGACGGCCTTGCCACATTTTCTAACGCACCTGGAATTAACCATCGGAGTTTTCAGCACAATGATTGTCTGTAGCGGCATGTCTTGGACTTGCTATCACTGGGTTTGGAACGATCACCAGCCTGTCAAAATTTGGAGCTTTAGGGGCCTAGCGATTGTAGTTGGCTCAGTTGGAATCATCTTGAGCGCTTCGGTAACTTCAGAAGGCAACGACTCACTCACGGGGATGTTGCAGGGGCCTGTGAACGTGATTGCATCCCAAGTGATATTGGTGCTGTTTGCCATGGGTTTGACTCGCAGCAGCTATTCCGTCGCCAGCCGTACGGACGGTCAGTCCATGGCGGAATCACTGTCAAGCAAAACGATCTAGGTGATCCGGTGTGCTTCAAAAGTTCAGCCGCATTGAGTACGATTGCAGAGTTTTGAAAATCAGCCGCTTCTAGTTGTCCTGGCCCAAGCATAAATCAACTCTCGTTTGGAATCGAACTTGACGCACCCACCTAGTCCCTATCGTTGGCCTGCTGAATGGGAATCACAAGCAGCCACATGGTTATCCTGGCCACATCGAGTGGGCACATGGCCTGGACATTTTGGACCTATTCCCGCAGTCTACGTGCGATGGATCGAAGCCATAACGCAGTGGCAACACGTGCATTTGATCGCTGGCTCGCCACATTTCATGCGAGAAGTCGAAGAGGCCGTGGGTCATCTTACCAATCTAACCATTCATGCTTGGCCCACCAATGATATTTGGATACGCGACTACGGGCCTACTTTTGTCAAACGCATTCGCGATGGAAAGCTGGTGGCTGTCGATTGGCAATTTAACGCTTGGGGTAATAAGTACCCAGACTTTGACGATGATGCGCTTGTCGTTGAAAGAATCTGTCACAGCATCGGTTGCCTGCGCAGTCGGTCGCCTATGTACTGCGAAGGCGGCGGACTGGAGACTGACGGGCAAGGGACGCTACTGACGACCAGCAGTTGCCTGCTGAGCCCTCAGCGCAACCCCGGATGGACTCGGGAAATGATCGAGACTGAATTGCGGCAGCAACTGGGCGTTGGGCAGATCGTGTGGGTTGACGGAGGGGGATTAGAGGGAGATGACACGGACGGGCACATCGATCAGTTGGCTAGATTTGTGGCTCCTGGAGTTGTAGTCGTTGCTGTCAGTTCATCACCCGGAGACTCCAACCGCCAAGGATTGCTTAGAAATCAAGAGATCCTTCGCCAATTTAGGACCAGAGAAGGAAAGCTGCTTGCCGTTCATCCGCTTCCAACGCCTGCTCCGCGTAGGGTGGGAAACCAACGAGTGCCAGAGAGTTACTGCAACTTTTTATTTGTCAATGGTGCGGTCATCGTGCCAACGTTTCGCAGTCCATCGACAGATCAAGCAGCCATACAACTGCTCAGTCAATTGATTCCCGATCGGAGAATCATACCGCTGGATGCCTATGATTTGATCTTAGGGCGAGGCGCATTTCACTGCGCCTCGCAGCAGCAGCCATCGTGAACTTCGAATCGAAATTTACCAAGCGTAACCCGCTCCTAACGAGAATCCGACGAAATGAGTTTCCAAGTCGACAGCTTCTACAACATGTAGCGCGCTGCTGTTGGGTATCAGAGCGCCGCTAGACAGTGCTTGAGCTGGATCATCAGGGCTATTCCAGTATTGGTATTCAAAACCCGCCCTGGCAAAGATCTTGCTGTTTCGACTCTTCAGATTGTGGTGCCACATCAGCCCCACCTGTCCCTCGAATATGAACAGGTGATCGGCGCTTGAGGAATCGGCTGCAGCGTTTGCAGTGGTCCGTCCAGTTTCGCCGGTTCCGACGATATGGGTATTTGCTGAGGCTTCATTGGATCCAAATAGGTTGCTCAGACGTCCGCCTCCGTACAGCGATAGCCAATTGGTTGTCGGATAAATGCCTGAAAGACTGTAGGTAAGACCCGTACCATGAAACCCGGTCTTGGCTTGACTGGACATCGTATAGATATCCGGACCTAAGACTGATGCGGTATTAGCAATTCCGACGGCCATTGAGTTGTCGGTGTGCTCAAGAAGCGCATAGCGGGCTCCCAATGTGCCTGTAAAAAGGGTTGCCATGGTAGTGAACTGCCGAGTCGCCTCAACATCAAATGTATAAGCTCGGGAACTGGCCGATTCACCAAATATTTCTAATCCGGCACCCGTCAGTCCGCCGGGTGGCAATCCATTGAACCCACGATGGGTCGACTGGCTGAAATCCCAGTAGGTTGTCTGAAATCCCCAGCCGTTTTTGACTGTACCACCGATCGATATGCGCGGTGCTGCCGTCAGTTGATCCGAGGTAACTTCGTTGTAAATAGGGCCAAAAGGAGTGGCTCCGTCCAGCATCGCATACTCGGCTACCGCCGTATCGCGTACAGCGGAAAATGCCGTTACATCCACTGTCATGAACCAAAACGGCACATCGTTGGCAGCTTTAGGTAGAATCTCCTTAAAAGCCGCCTGGGTGACAGTGTTTTCGGTGGATTGAAGCGTGGTTTCTGCATGGACTTTGGTCCCTGCAATCACTAGCAGCAGGCAAAAAAAGCGAGTGACTCGCATAGTATGACCTCCTTGTCATCACGGCCAGTATGTCATCGATTCGTGTTAAACTACTCGGGCGAGTATGCCTGCTCGCAGATTACGCAAACTAAATCCGCAGTTTCGAGTTCTGCTTCTTGGGCACTCCCAATATCGTCGGAGAAAGAACAATCTGTCAGCTAATTCTTAGTTCTTCGTAGAATGCCCGCAATCGCTACACGACTTAAGCTCGCTACTTAGATCAAGACCGGTATATTCCCTACAAACGAACCACCGATCCCGACTCTTATTCAGAAAAGTATGGAGGATAAAGCAACCAAAATGCTATTTCGATCAATCTCTTGATGAGTGTTTCGTTTGTTATTCCGGCTGGCGAATTCGTAGTGATTAATCCGGTCAAGTACGACGTTAGGAAACGGGTTCAGGGGGGGTGTGCTTGAGGTCGATGCACCGACAGGCGAAGCACCATCACGGATGGTTGGGTGCTAGCTAAAGAGTAGAAAAGGATTTCTAACTTCGGACTGGAGAATGCGATGGATCGCATCAACTTGGGTCGATTCTGTGCCGTATTGTTAACCGCAGTGGCTAGTTCCTGGCAATTTTCGGCCTGTGGGCAGCTGACTCAGGAGGCTCAAGTTTTGAACTTGGGCCTCGAACAGGGCAGCTCTTCCGGACGAATCCCGGCTCGCCCAGTGTCTATCGAAATGGCGGCACCCGTTCAGCTTCCGCAGACGGAAAATATGCCAGCGGCTGAGCAGCATAATGCGTCAAAGCTAACGGCAACAGAAAACGATGCCAGAAGTGCTGCGCCGCAGGTCTTCAAGTCGCCAACCGCTCCGCATCACCGACCCACTAGGTTGCCGCTGTTCGCTGAGCAGGCCGATACCGTGCTGTGGCCTAAGATTGGGCTGCTGGCCAAATTGGACTCAGCGGACACCCCCACAACTCCCCAAGCGGAAGTCCAAAATCCAGCGGAGCTGGCGGCAAGTGAATCGGCCATCATGCCACAAGATAACTCTGCGTCTGATCAAAATTCGGACTCGACAGAGACCAATGAAGATGAATCTGAGTCTGGAGACCAGTTAGACGACGACTACACTTCAGAGCAAGAATACGACAAGGCCACTAGCGATGCGGTGGCTCGCAAACAGGAATATGGCGAACGACGGACTGACAATACTCGCGCGTTTCTGCGAGCACAAACTCCACTGCTTAAACCTAGGCAGTGGCAATTCGACTACGGGTTGACTTACTCCATCTTGGAAACTGATTTTCCGGTTCTATTACCGCCAGGCCCCGTTGTTGGCCCAGATCCTGTGCTGACCAATGAGTTGGTAAAATTTCGCACCGCCGACGCTCTGCTTGGATTTCGTTACGGAATCACCGAACGGCTTCAGTGGGCAGGCTCGACAACGGTTGGGTGGCAGGGAACTGAATTTGCCAATGGCTTCTTCCATCGCAAGACCGACGCAAGCGGGATTGGCGATATCGCAACCGGTTTGAATTACCTGCTGTTTGCGGAAACTGAGTGTTCACCGTCCGTGATCACGTCGGTCAATATGACCGCCCCCACTGGTAATCCAAGATCTCCTCGCATACTTACCGACTCAGGAACAGGTCTGGGCGCTTGGACGTTCGCTTCCGATGTCCTGATGGTTAAAGCCTACGACCCGCTGGTGTTGTTCTGGGGAGCTGGCTATCGCTGGTTCTTAGAAGACACTTTTCATGGTGAGCGAGTAAAGATTGGTGATTCCATTCAGTACAACTTGGGTACCGGTTTTGGAGTCAACGAGCGGGTCACGCTTAGCTGTGCACTGTTGGGAGCCTACGACCTGGACACTCGACTCAACTCAGTCAGGCTTCGAGGCACCGGAGGCGATGCCATTTCGGTGCGACTAGCAGCCACAATCTTAAAAGACTGTAAGATCGTTGAGCCCTTTGTCAATTTTGGGCTGACTCAACGGGTTCCTGAAGCATTCCTTGGTGTCATCTGGACTCGATAAGCACTATGAAACGCTTTGTTGATCGACTATTGCATTATCCAGTGTTGCTCGGAGCAGTTCGCTTCGGCATCCTTGCTTTAGCCGCAAGCCTCCAGTTTCAGGAGGGCTGGGCTGAAGTCTCAGGACGCGCACCGGTACGAAACGGGCAACGCACTTTTGCGCGACCCGTGTTAACCTGGAATGAAATCAAGTATCAGAACGTTGTGATGCAGGAGAAAGACTATTCCTGCGGAGCCGCCTCGCTGGCAACCGTTTTGCGATACTATTGGGGCAAAGATGTCACGGAAGTCGACGTTTTGGCGGTTGTCGACCGCAGTCTGAAACCCGAAGCATTAAAGGACCGCATCGAATACGGATTGACCATGGCGGACTTGAAAGTGGTAGCTGACCGCATGGGTTACGACGCGGCTGTCGGCAAGTTGCCCAACGTTGCCAAGTTGAGCGAATCCAAGATTCCGTTGATCGTAGCGATTCGCGTCGATGAGGATCTAAAACACTTTGTTGTTTATCGCGGATCAGCGTGTGGTTTTGTCTATTTGGCTGATCCCTTTGCCGGCAACATCAGAATGAGCCAGTGTCAGTTTGCAAGGATTTGGCTTGAGAACGCTGTCTTTGTAGTCACCTTGCCTGGCAAGACCTCGTCCGCAGTGTCACGACTGACGCTGCGTCCGGAAGAGATTCAACAAGCTAGACTCAATAACCAAGTGATACGTCGGGAACTGAGCACAATCCGATGATATCAAAAAGAAAGGCGAACCTTGAGAGCTTGTCGAACGCTCGTCAAGGTTCGCCTGAAATTCTAATCCAGTTCTAGACGAACTGATTAACGTGCAGACGACGAGGAAGTCGTGAAGGCATTGAATGGACTGCCTTGCGAGAACGAAGATCCCGTAGCGCTCTTTCCGCCAGTGGCTGAGTAGCTAGAGGTCGCACCGGACAGATATCCGATTCCTCCGCCACCGATGATGATACCATTACCTACTTTGCCGCCACCGCCCAAAAATACTGCGCCAGCGCTGCCATGAATGGTTGAACCACTGACGCTAGCTCGGTTGCGGCGAGTTTGACCGCGAACGTTCTTAGCTTCACTGTGAGTCATCTTCGTCATGGAAGAAAGACCCAGCGCTGACAAATTTGGCTCGCCAGCTTGAACCGATGGAGCAGCGGCTGCCATGCACGCCACTAACGCTGCTACTACAAAACTCTTTTTCATGGATGCTTCTCCTAAGGAGGGTTTCTGTTGAGCAGGTCAAAACAACTGTCCCCACGTGAACACTAGACTAGTCTGCCTAACCACCAGACTCAATTGCCCCGCAAGGATAATTGAAAAGAAATGTGTGGAAACCCACTGAAACTTAAGTATCCCATAAGGGGGGTTGAGATTCAGGTTTTCAAGTCGTTCCATGCCAGGCATAGTAAGGGTACGACCCAAGTTTCTAACAAAGAATCTCTTGAACAACATGGGCTTCTTCAACACCCGTCAAACGAAAATCAAGTCCGGCGTGACGGTAGGTTAGCCGCTGGTGATCAAAACCCATCAAATGCAATATCGTCGCATGGAAGTCGCGGACATGGACCGGTTTCTCGGCGGCCCACAGGCCGATCTCGTCTGTTGTTCCGTGAACGTATCCGCGCTGGACACCCGCCCCCGCCAACCAAGAACTAAAAGCCCACGGATGATGCTCACGACCTTTGGCTTCGGCCGTGTTGTTGAACGGAGTTCGGCCGAATTCCGTAGTCCAGACGATCAAAGTCTCTTCAAACATGCCGCGTGCTTTCAGGTCTCCAATCAAAGCCGCGATCGGTTGATCCACATTTTTGGCCAGCGGACCGTGGGTCAGCATGTCGCCATGTGCGTCCCAATTGTTGGAAGAACCCACGTCGATCAGTTCCACAAAACGAACACCTCGTTCGATCAATCTTCGCGCAGCTAAACATTGCCAACCAAAGCCTGTGGTTTGTCCTGGCTGTAACCCATAACTGTCAAGCGTTCGGTCATCTTCCGTAGAGAAGTCGAAAGCATCAGGCACTGCCATTTGCATGCCAAACGCAGTCTCAAAAGACTGAAGTCGAGCCAGCAGTTGTGGATCATTGGCACGTGCAGCCAGATGCTCGGAGTTCATCGCCTGCATGGCTGCACGTTCCATCTGCTGACGATCGGCTGGAATCGATGGTCTGACATTGGCAATCGGCTGGGCACCAGGAACCACCAAAGTCCCTTGAAAGGCACCAGGCAAAAAATCGCTGGCATAGACTTGAGTGCCCGCATAGGTCTGCGCGGGCGCAATGACGATGAAGCCCGGCAAGTTACGGTTGATGGTGCCCAGTCCATACAGAGCCCACGACCCGATGCTGGGTCGTGAAAATGTAAAAGAGCCGGTATGCATGCCCAGCGTCGCATTGTAATGATTCGAATGTGATGTGTGCATTGAACGAATCAGCGCGATGTCGTCCACACAACTGGCCAAATGAGGAAACAACGTGCTGACCTCCATCCCACACTGTCCGTGAGGTTGGAAATCCCACTGCGGTCGCTTGAGATAGATGCGTTCGTAGCCCGGTCGGTCTTTGATCTCGGGATGATCAGCCTTGATCTCCTTGCCATGTTGTTTGATCAATTCCGGTTTTGGGTCAAACGAATCGACATGGGATACTCCACCCGTCATGAACAGGAAAATGACATTCTTTGCCTTAGCTGGAAAATGTGGCTTGCGTGGTGCCAGCGGATCGCCGGAGTCTGCCAACAATTGATTCACGATGCCGGGCAATAGCAGGGAACCTGCTGCGGTGGAAGTCAGAAAGTGACGGCGGGATGGGTACACGATTCAATTCTCCAGCAGATTCAAAGAGGCTAGTCCACATACAAAAATTCGTTGGAAGCCATCAGGACTCTGGCCAGTGCTGCCCATCGCTCTTCAGGACCGCCTGGGTAGTTCTGTCGGAACTCTTGAAGACGTGCCATCTCGGCAGTCGTTGGCTCGCGCTGAAACAGCAACCGATAAACTTGCAATAATCGAGCCTCTTCTGGCGATTTTTCTAGCAGTGTCTCAGCCAGCGATTTGGCTTGCGAGTGGAAAAATGGATCATTGATGAAATACAGTGCCTGAGTGGGAACGGTGGTCGTTGGACGAGACGGCGTAGAGGCATTCGGGTCTGCTCCGTCGAACAAAGCCAGAAAGTGGTGCCGCCGCTGCCGTTGGACCATCATGAAGGCG
>DAIRSD010000002.1:0-41785 GCA_036804625.1 Aureliella sp.
TGATCATTGTTTTGAAGCTTGTTGTCTTAGTTCCTCGGCGGTGACGCGAACTCTTTTTCCATCCTGCAAAATCACAATTTCGGTATTCGTTTGGATCGCTATGTTGCGGGCTTGGTCGGCCGCGCGCTGCAGCGCTGCCAACGCTATTTTCGCCTTAGATTTGCCAGTTTGCACATTATCTTGATTGATCATGAGTTAGTTCCTTCGTCAAGCAATATCGGCCTGGTGCCAGAATTATCAAATAATATCCAAACATCTACCTCTTTTTTATACAAAGACTTGAAGTTTTTTAAGCCAGCATCGAACCGACGCCGGATTACTAGTTACGGTATGTTATGCCCGCTGCGATGAGACCAGCATTGATAATCTGCGGGCAATTGGCTTCTGCTGTCAAAAATGACCTCGCAAACGTCGTCTTTCCTGCGCCGTTTGGCCCTGCAATCATGATTACCTTTTTTTCACTCATAGAAATTCATAACCGCAATCGCTCTATTCTACTTGCCCATTGCTCAGCGATTCACCCAGGTTGTACTCGTTTGCGACTTGATCAAGCATGGCATTCCGGGCTGTAAAGTCGCTCCTCCCTGGATGGGGCCTAGCAGGGCCTAAAGTCTACCAAAAAGGGGGCTTGAGTGGTATGCTGCTTGGTTTCGCAGATTCAAGAGTGTTCTTTTGACTGATCTGCCAGCATCTACTGGCTATTGCCGAAATAGATTCGGGGCGTTGCGTATCGCAACTAAGCAATGATATCCTCGATTACTTGCCCGTAGTCGATCTCCAGCCGTTTGCGGCCGGGGATGTTGAGTTGTCGTGAATCGAGTCCGAGCAAATGAAGCGTTGTGGCGTGAATGTCAGTCACGTAATGTGGATGCTCGACTGCGTGGAAACCCAGTTCATCGGTGGCTCCATGCACGTAACCGGATTTTAGACCACCGCCTGCCATCCATATTGTGAATCCGTGCGGATGATGATCGCGGCCAGTGCCTGCTTTGTTCAAGCTGGTTTTTTCAAGAGCTGGTGTTCGTCCGAACTCGGTGGCACACACAACCAAAGTTTCATCTAACATTCCTCGACTCTTCAAATCACGAATCAAACCGGACAGCGGCTTGTCCACTCTTCCGCAGCTTTTGGCGTGCAGTTCCTTGATGTTCGAGTGCGAGTCCCACTCTCCGTAATCGCTTAAGTAGACCAGCGTGTAGCGCACTCCCTGTTCCGCCATGCGCCTGGCTGTCAACAAGCGCCGACCATAAAGCTGTGTGGTCTGATCATCGATTCCGTAGAGAGCTTTTGTATGCGCTGTCTCGTTGGACAGATCCAATACCTGTGGAGCAGACATCTGCATGCGATAAGCCAACTCGTACGAACGAATGCGAGCTTGAAGCTGCTGATCCTCGCGATACTGCTGGCCGGCAATGCGATTGAGTCGCCCGATCAATTCAAACTGTGATTGCTGTTCAGCAGCAGACACGTCGGGCATGCGACGACCGTAGGGCAGGGGATTGGCAGGATCCAGCGATAGTTCCACGCCAGCATGCTGTGGCCCTAAGTAATTAGCGTCAAAATTCCTTTTGACTCGCAAGTCTTTGTAGTCGCCAAGGAAAACGAATTGCGGCAAGTTCTCGTTCAGCGACCCAAGTCCGTATGAGATCCAAGAGCCGATTGCCGGCTGCTGTTCGTCTAAGCTGTGCCGCCCGTTCTGAAATTGAAACTCGGCGTTATGATCATTGTCCGTAGTGTACATCGAGCGGACGATGCACAATTCGTCAACCACCTTTGACAGATTCGGCAACCAATCGCTAACCCAAATTCCGTTCTGTCCGTACTGCTTGAATTCCACCTGTAGCGGCATGATTGTCGAGATCACTTCACGATCAAAGCCTACCACGCTTCGAGAACGCTCGAGATAGATCGGCAGCTTTTGTGGATTCGGCAAATTGGTTTCGTCGTAGGTCTTGCCTGCAAACTGATTCAGCAGCGGCTTGGGATCAAACGTTTCCAAGTGGCTGACACCACCCGACAAGAAAATCCAGATCACATTTTTGGCTTTAGCCGGAATCATGCCAGGGGTCTGACTAGCCTGAGCCGCCTGCGTCACGCCGTCTTGTAATAGAAGTGAACCCAGTGCGATACCACCAAAACCCATGCCCATGTCGCTAAGCATCGTCCGACGGTTGACACGTCCGCAAAAAGTGGAGCGTGATGGAATCATTTTTAATTCCCCCTACCGAATCGTTACGAAGTCGTTATGACTAAACAAACTGACCGCCAAATTCTGCCGAGCACGATGAACAGGTTGGCTTGCAACTGGCAGAAGCTCTTGACTGGCTTGTTGTGCGGGCTGTTGTGCTGATTGCTCTGCATTAGCATTCTGAAAAATCTGTCGCTGCTTGCTCAGAAACTCTAGTGAAACATCCGATTCTTCTTGGTTCGGTAGTCGACTGAGTACTTTCTCGAAAAGAATTTTTATGAATGCTTCGTCTGTTAGCTCACTACTTGGAGCGATTGTGCGATGTTCCTGTTCGATCTTAGCTGCCAACACACGACCATAGTGGACCAGCAGCGGGCTGTTCGTCAGAGCCAAGGCTTGTTGCGGCATGACGGTCGATGTGCGTCGATAACACTCACTTACGTTAGGGCCATCAAAGGTGTCCAAAAATTGCATTTTGGCTTCACCGTGAATCGTGAAGTAAATGCTGCGTCTGGGCGAACTCACCCATTGGGAGTGATCTATCTCAGGACCACCCAATGTCATGTCCAGTACTCCCGAGCAAGCAAGTACGCTGTCACGAACCGTTTCTGCTTGCATGCGCTGTGGTATCATGCGCCAGTAATAGTGGTTGTCCCGATCGATGGTCAAGTTGACGTGATCGGGCGGCGGATTGGATGACCGGCGATACGCTTGGCTAGTAACGATGACCCGATGAAGGTGTTTCATACTCCACTGGTTCTCCATCAGTTCGACCGCTAGTGCATCTAGTATCTCTGGAAGTAGCGGTTTCTGGCCCTGCACGCCTAGATTATCGGTAGTGTCGACCAATGCCTGCCCAAAATGTCGCAACCAAATATGGTTGACGGCCACACGAGCGGTCAAAGGATTTTGCTGACTGGTGATCCATTTTGCCAAGGCCAGACGGCGACCTGTGCTGGTTGTGGGATAAATGGGTGATAGCGGCGCGTAGCTGGCTCCTTCGGACAAAAGCCCTGCGCGTGCTTTATCGTTGTCCGTACGCGCGGCCTGAAGAGCCTCCAGTGCCTTGGCTTCCGCTTGTTTGGCTTCAGCCTGTTTGTCAGCGGCGGCTTCAATAACTTGTTGTGATGCGATTACCAGAGCGCGTTGTGCTGTTGCTTCGGCCTGCTGTGCGGTCTCGAAAGCCACTTGTTTCTCCGCTTGATAGGCTCGCTTGGCTAATGATTCTGCATCACCCAGCTCTCGATAACGCGCGTCATCGGCTGCGATGCGACACTCCAAGGCTACCTGTTGGGCCAAAGCCGCTGATAAATCGGCCTGCGCGACTTTCCAATCCAATCTCGCTACTATCTGAGCTTGCTCCGATTGATGCAGCGCCTGCTGAGAGGGGCGACTGCTGGCTGAAAGCGGCTGTGATGCTTGAGCCAATAAATCGCTAAACTGAGTCGCCGTAGAGGTCATGACCCCGCTGGCTTGCTCGTATGCAGCCCGAGCACTGGCTACTTGGGCCTTTGCCTTGTCTCGCTCTTCGAGTCGCACGAACTCTCTTAGCCCAGGATAATAGGCTTCCGCTGGCAATTTGACCGGCTCCAGTGCAAAACCGGTACCCGCCAGTGCGACAGGTGGACCGGGCTGAATCGGCTGCGAATCTTCGACACGATTGCGTGAGTCGCCCCCCAAATAAAGATGTGTCGTAGCATCCAGCTTTTCGTCGAAAACACGAATCGCTCCGGTCGCTATCGGACCATAAGATTGTGCGTAGACATATTTCTTGAAAGGGCCTGGGTCAGCCTGTCCGGCCACTCGATCATGACGCAGTTCCAACGGCTCAAAGAAAGCTCGAAAACGAAAGTAGTCTACCTGACTGATTGGATCATACTTGTGATCATGGCAGTGCGCGCAGTTGAGCGTCAAACCTAAGAAGGCTTTGCCCGTATGTTCGACGTTATCCTTCATCCACGTCTCGTAGTTCCACTTGTACCAGTTGCGAACCAGAAAACCTGTAGCCACTACGTTCTGATCATCAGCGGGCAGCAGTTCGTCGGCGGCTAACATCTGCAGAATCATTTGATCGTAGCCTTTGTCTTCGTTTAACGATCGAACGATCCAATCCCTCCAACGCCAAATTTGAGGATAAGAGTTCATCACATCCGGTACCGAGCGCCGGCCATACCAATCGGAATATCGCCATACATCCATCCAATGCCGCCCCCAGCGTTCGCCGTACTGCACTTGCATGAGCAAGTGATCAACTAGGTTTTCATAGGCATCGGGCGATGGATCGCTGAGAGCTGCGTGCAACTGCTGCTGCGATGGTGGCAATCCAATCAGATCGACATACAATCGACGAACTAGGGCCGGGTAGTCTTCGCTTGGAAGCGGCTGAAGACCAACTTGTTGATGCTTGATGGCAAGTAGCCGGTCGATGGGATTGCTAATCTGCAGATTGAAGCCCTGAGACGCCAGTTCAGCAGAAATCGGTGGCACCTCTGGTCGGCGTGGAAGCTGAAACGCCCAGTGCTTAAGCGGATCTGGTTGCGGTTGGTCATCGGCTGGCGCGCGAGCACCGGATTGCACCCAACTCTCGATCTGTTGAATCTGAGCCTCCGTGAGCGGCTGACCTTCTGGTGGCATGCGTGAGTCCGTATCCGGGTGGCGAACTCGTTGCAGTAGCAGACTGGCATTTGAATCTGAGGCTACAATCGCTGGTCCGCTATCACCACCAGCCGTCATACTAGCAACGGTATCCAGTCGCAAACCGCCTTCTTGCTTCAGTGCTCCGTGGCAGGCGTAACAACGCTCTTCTAATACTGACCTTACGCTGCGATCATAATCGTGTGCATCAACAGCAAGAGCCACCCCTACATCCAGGCAAACCGTCAGCAACACGATGACTTGGATCACCATGGCAGTCGCACATCTCGCCTTTGATTGCATCAACCAGCGCATGAGACTGTTTCTGAAGGAAGGGCAGAGCAGGGGGGGGTGAAGACCATTACTCATTAGAGTCTTACACTTTGCATTGCCCTTATCTTAACTCAATCCGTAGTGTTTTGCCAGTTAAGCAGTATTCCCAAACCACTTGCTCAATCAAATGCACTGAAGGGTGGGGAATACTCGACCTGGCCCTGAATATCCTTGAGCGCACCGCTTTGAAGCTCCAGCGCCATCCAGGCTGGCTTGCCACTATAGGGCGAATGCAGCGACCGGGCGAGTTCGGCTGAAAAACCAAAACGCGGATAGTATTCTGGATGACCAAGCACCACCACGACCGATTCGCCTTGATCTTTCAGTTGCTTTAAACCGCTGCGAATCAGCCGGCCGCCAATGCTTTGCTTCTGATAATCAGGCAGCACGGCCACAGGTGCCAGGGAGACCAAAGAGATCTTACCTGTCTGAGTGGCCAGGGCGATGCGGCTAAATAGAACATGCCCGACGATCTGGTTGTCGAATTCCACCACCAATTCAATTAACACCCAGCCGCCTGAACGCAGCGAGTCAACCAACTTCACTTCGTCGGAACCGCCAAAAGCGGAATGAACAACGTGACGAATCGCGGGATGATCGTCCGCAGTTTCTGGGCGAATGTGGATACTCAAGTGACAAAGAACTTTCTGAAAAACTACGTATTTAGAACCACATATAAAACATAACCGACCAACGCCACAGCGTTGCCTGCCAGTATCATCCAGACCATCCACTGTCTCTGGGAATTGACGTTGTCCCCACAGGTTTGTGCGAATTCTGAAGCCTCAGCATGCGGCGCACGTTTGTCTGGAATCATCAGATCTTTCAAAACATCTCGAGCCTGCCTGGCTAACCTTGCATCAACAAACACTTCGACGCTGGTAGGGCTACCTGCGCGAAACCCCGAGAGTTCGCCCCCAACAACGTTTGCTCGAATGCCTTGTTCCATCAATCTGCTTGCGCATAAACTGGCCGAAAGTTCGTCTTGAAATCGAGCAATGCGGATAATGCTATTCTCTCTGTTCATCAGCTATTTTCCGAAAAAAGTGCCAGAAACGAATAGACCCGTTGCTACCGTCGCCAGACGGTTGTCCTAGATCGTTCCCACCGTCTGGCGACGGCAGCTACTGGGAACCCTTCAATTGCAGCTAGATTAAATACTACAGATTTCGATACCTTGCCTGAGCGATTTCAGTGGGTCATCTCGCTTCGGGATAAACTCTTGACCGACGTAACCAGCGTAGCCTGAGTCGACGATAGCACGCATGATTGCCGGATAGAACAATTCCTGAGTATCATCGATCTCGTTGCGCCCTGGTACTCCGCCAGTATGAAAATGACTGATCCAGCGGTGGTGCTTGCGAATTGTCGCGATGACATCACCCTCCATGATTTGCATGTGGTAAATGTCATACAGCAGTTTGAATTTATCTGAACCCACTGCCTGACACAGTGCCACACCCCAATCCGTTCGATCACACATATAGTCCGGATGATCCACGCGGCTGTTGAGCAGTTCCATAGTGATAGTCACACCGGCCGCTTCTGCGATGGGCATCAACCGCTTCAATCCAAGGGCGCAATTTTCCAATCCCTGTCGATCATCCATTCCATCTCGATTGCCTGAGAAGCAGATCAGATTATTGACACCTGCTTTCACGACAAGTTCGATTTGCTGTCCATAAGCCTCCAGCAATACATCATGGTACTGCGTGCGGTTCCAACCATGAGAGATGCCACCAACCATCTTCCCATCGGCAGCTTGGACTGTTGGACTGGAAACCATCGCACAGGTAAGCCCATGTTTTTGAACTTCGGAGATTTCGTTCGGTTGGAGTAGCTCCACCGACTTTAGCCCAAACTCTTTCCCTGCTACGCACAGATCCTGAATCGTGAATTTGGAATAACACCAGCGACAAACCGAGTGATTGATTTTGCCTGACATAGACGTCGAACCTTTGGAATCTGCCAACAGCGGCAAGGCCATTTGACCAGTTACAGCGGCAGCCACCGCGGCCTGCGTGGAACTTTGAACAAACTTCCTGCGATTGCCTGAGGCTGACATGGGGAGTACTCTAACAAAAGTTTTTCATGAACCTGAAAACATCGTAGCGGTTTTCAAGCAGGCTTTCAATCGATATTACGATCGCATCAATGCGGCTGTGTAGCTGAGCAAGTCGCCGCGATGTTTTGCAAGCTCCTGCATGGGTCGATAGTCTCCCAGTCGTTGGCTCAATTGCAATAGCGATGGAGCGATACCCAATGTGCGAGAACCGGAGGGCACTCGTTGGTCCAGGGCTGTGATGGCTTCCGCATGACGTCCACATCGAGACAGCAGATCGATCAGCACTTCGACAGCCAGCAGACCGTAGTGACCTTGATCGACGCTATCGGCCTTCTGAGTAAAGTAGCGAATCCCTGCTTCCACCTGCTGACCCAATAGGGCTCGGAAAAAAGCTATCGAGGCAGGGTATAAATCAAGAAACGGCTCTTCGCCAGGGTATTGATACTGTGGATGCAGTTTGCGTCCGTAATGCGCGATATCCAGCGCCAATCGCAGGACGGCTGGATCATCGACTACCCGTGCAAAACGGACCGTGGAAGCCAGATGACTCGTGTCCAGGTGATAACTTCCGCTTTTCAAAAGGTCGGGACGAGCCTGCAGAATCTCCTCCGCTGTCGTTTCAACTGGCGAGTTACCTTCACGGCGCTGTATGTCTCCTCGCAAATTGGCCAGCAACTCGCGATGAACGTGACGCACAAGCAACTCCGCCGCCACTTGCTGATCAGATCGGGGACGCGAGGCCAGTGCCTGTTCGAAAAGCGTAATGCTGTTGCAGGTCCCCAATCTTTCCAGCGACAACTGATAACCTCGCCTGATATCGACTCCTTCGTGTAACAGGACTTGCTGTAGATCATCGAAGTTTTCGTCGGTAACTTGAACTCGGCTGGTAATCTCAGCAATCCATTTTGGATCGCCGACAGGTCGCAAGTACATCCAACCGTCGCGAATTTTACCCGCTCGGAAAAAGGCCTCACCCACGCGACGGCACGCCGCTATGAGCCCTCGTTCCAACTTAATTTCCGTCTCTTCATCCAAGGGTGTTTCGGGCTCGACCTGAGCTGCTGGCAGGCCAAGATCCCATCTGAGCTTCATCTTGAGGGCCTCGAACAGTTCGTGATACTGCCCCGCCTGATCAACATACTGGATCAGTGCGTCCAGCGCGTCCGATTTCTGACCCTGTTCAGACAGTTGTAGAAGCTGGTCGTAGATGGCTGGTGCTGGGTCGTGATTGGTCATAGGTAATTTAGGCTTTTCGCATTCCTTTCAGATCGGGATTTGAGGGGCAATTGTACTTGGCTAGGGTGTTCGATCAACGAGAAATGGTTGGAATATTCGTACTTTCCACCATTGTAGGCCAGTGATCTGTCGATTTTTGCTGTCTGTGGCTGTTTCTTAAGGGGGGCTGTGACTATCCTGGGATCAGTGGTAGACCGGCCTTTTAGCCTGCTGCCTTGCGTCCGTTTTTAATTTTGAGAAGAGGTTTCCTGAACATGTCGTTTCTGCGTTTGATCGTGCCTGTTATTTCGAGTTGTATTTTGGTTGTTTCTGTAAGTCATGCCCAAGAGGCTGACGTTGGTGAAGCCATTGCCGAGGCTGCTCCAACGACAGCCTCCAGACCTGCCCCCGATGCAGCGACCGCTGCCGCTCGACCGATCACAGTTGCCGTTAGTCTGGTTGATGAAACGGTTGGCATCACTGGGACCTTAAGCGATACCAACACGCTTTCCATCAAAACCGCTTTTGGCAGCGCTGAGCTGCCTTTATCGGAGGTGGCTGGCATACGTTTTCCACGCGGCGATGACACGGCGACTACGGTTGTCATGCTCAATGGCGATTCGATCACTGGAGCGACCGATGTCAAGTTCATCAATGTTGAAACCACTTGGGGTAGTGCTAAAATCAATGGACAGAATATTGCTGCCATGCTGTTCGTCCCTGGGTTGGCCTGGCAATCTCAAGATGTCTTAGGCAGCAAGCGGTGGATATTGATCGAAAGCCAGCGCGCCAACGCGACACCGCCAGGGGTTTCCGGTGCAGTGCCTGGGCAACCTGGCACTAATCCTTCCAATCCACAGCTTAGTCAACCCTCTTCGGGGCAGCCCAGAATCATTAACCCGCCAGCATTGCAACCCGCTCCTGGCCGAGTATCCAACTGATCTGAAGCTTCGACATTCATTTACTCTGGGTTGACATCCACGAGTGGACTGGCGATGCCGGTCTTGGATACCTGCCAGGGTATCCAGACCAGGCACATCAGATCGATTTTGATATCACTCTTGCGACAACGCACTTCGATCGGCTGCAGCATAAGCCCCTCGGGGGAGAGTTTGCTTTTAAGTTCCTGAATATCGTTTTCACACTGCGTTTCCAGTTCGGCTCGTTCATTTAGCAGCGATTCCAGGCTTTCTTCGGCCAATCCCATCCCGGTGCGTTTTTCGGCTGCCCGAGCCACACTTCGGCCAGCTGTCATGGTGCGCGACGCTGTGACTCGGTTGCCCATTAGTTTACCTAAAACAGTGGTACCAATATCCAGAATGCTGCCCCATTTCTCTTTGTCGTACTGAGCCTTCTGTTTCTCTAGCCGTTGCTGAGCTGTGCGTATTTTGTTTTCTAAAGATTGTAGTTCTCGCGCGTACTTTTGCTGTAACTTCGCCTTCTCTTGATCTCGCAGTTCCCGTATCTCCTGAGTCCATGCGATGCGAGCGTCCACTTCGTCTTGTCCTGGCATGCTCGTTTTCCCAAGCTCTTTGCAAAGGAACAATTGGATTGGGCGATTGCGATATAGTTCGTCAGCCAGATCCTTCTGCCACTTACGATGATGTTTGGCATTTAGCCAGGCTCCTGGCACCTCATCAAAAGCGATTCCTTCTTCGGGCGACTTGGCCAATTCCAATCGATTGGGCGGTAATTCCACCGCTTTACGCCACAGATCTTCTGGAGCCTCACCATTGTCGGTCCACAATAGCGACTTTTGGTGGTACTGATCTAGTTTAGAAGCCGCGTGTACATAACGACATGCGACGGTTGCTAACAAGGCGGGTCGATAAACAACTTTTGCAGCGTCAGCGGGTGATTTACTTCCTATCCAAAACCGTTCGTTGACATCGTTAGGCACGATGGGTCGCGAGCCGACTGAGGATGAAATGATGGAACCTGATGAGTGGTCCGAATCACCGTCGCTTGGCACTTGCGTGTTGACCGCTGGCTTAGTTGACGAAACGGTAGCGGCTGAGCCAGCCGATTGTGGTCGGGAGTTGCTCCACTGTTGGCGTCGCGACTCCATCAATACCTGTATCTGCTGTCGGGACAGCGGGCCACGCAAGTAGGACATGGCCCAACGCGACTGAAAGACGGTTGGACCATCATCATGTACGTTGTGCATCAAGAACACTCGACTTCCCAAAGCGGCCAGTATTTCACTCATCGCCGATCGATCGAATTGGACGCCCTGCTGAGCCGACGCGCCTTCCAAGCCCTCGATGATACGATCCTTGTCCCGTTGAGTTTGCAGACGGCCCAAGAACCAGGTACCGATGTTCGCCAAACCTTTGTAGTCTAAATCTACCGGATTTTGGGTCGCCAGCACTACGCCCAAGCCAAAGGCCCGGGCTTGCTTGAGCAATACTAGCATTGGCGGCTTGCTGGGCGGTTTGGCTGTGGGTGGAAAATATCCATACACTTCGTCCATGTAGAATAGGGCCCGCAGACTGCTAGTTCCTGGCTGAGTTCGAATCCAACTTAGCAACTCGTTGAGCAAGATGGTCACAATAAACATTCGCTCCGTATCGCTCAAATGAGCTATGGAGATGATCGACATGCGCGGCTTGCCCTGGCTGGTGTACAACAGGCTCTTGATATCCAGTGGTTGCCCCTCCAACCATCCGGCAAAGGTTGGGCTGGCAAGCAGATTGTTCAGGCTCATCGCCAACTTCATTCGATCGTTGGCCGGATAAAAGCTCTCCAAGTCAAACACGCCGATTTTATCCATGGACGGCTTTTGAATACTACGAATTAACATCGCCAAATCCAGATGTTGGCCTTGCCGCCAGGTGTGATCAAAAATGTTGGACAGCAAGATATGCTCACGACTGCTCAGTGGATCGGCATCGATGCCCATCAGTGTCAACAGAGCCGAGGCAGCTCCGCTGATTCGCTCGCGAAATATCTCGTTGTCGGCAACAACTTCGGCTGGTGGGGCGTCGAAGCTCTTGAGCACCGTCATGGGGATGCCCGCATTGCTGCCCGGTGTGTAGATGGCTATGTCGACAGCTTCTTTCAGGCGCCCGATTCGCTCAGGATCCTGGTCCCAGCTTTTGAGACCTTTTCGCCACTGATCGGCCGTTTGAGCCGCGAAATCGGTTACGGTCTGACCTTTCCTAGACGCTTCACCTGGGTCGATCCAGGGTTCAAAATCGGCTGGACTAAGTTCTGGGAAGGTCAGCAGCAGATTACCAAGATCACCCTTGGGATCTATACAGATCGCTGGAATTCCATCCAGTGCCGCCTCCTCCAACAAAGCTAAGCACAGCCCTGTTTTGCCACTGCCGGTCATACCCACGCACATGGCATGCGTCGTCAGATCTTTGGCGTCGTACAGAACTTTATCTTCTAATAATTGTCGTCCGTTAAGTTGGTACTTTTTTCCCAAATAAAAACTAGCGGGCAATTCGTAGTCGGGCAGTTGGGCGGAATCAGACATCGATCTTTTCCTCAGTGGGCAATGGGCGAAAATTGCGGGCAGCTACTTTCAAAGGCGGACTTCGCGAGAGCATTTTAGCGATTCAGAGCTTTGGAAGATAGCGTTGAAAGGACAATCGGAAACGGCCTATGTGCTTTCCTATGTGTCAGTGTCGCCACTTGGCTCGATGGTGTATCATATGGATTACTGTCCGGCTGGATTGATTGTCGTAACCTTCAATGCCCGTGGAGAGCCAGCTCTGGATCAAGTCAATCGCGTTACTGATTACCAGATACTTTACCTGCGAACATCTATGAGTTCACCATCATCTCTTGACGACGTGACCGCCCTGAAGCAACTGAGCCAGTCACTCAGTTCGATTCGCCAAGAACTGGGACGGGTGATCGTCGGCCAACAGTCGGTCATCGATCAGTTGCTGATCACCTTGTTGGCTGGCGGACACGCTCTATTGGTTGGTGTGCCTGGGCTGGCGAAAACGTTGTTGATTTCAAGCTTGGCCAAGGCCCTTGATTTGCAATTCAGCCGCATCCAGTTCACTCCTGACTTGATGCCAGCGGACATCACTGGCACTGAGGTTATCCAGGAGGACCGCACCAGCGGCGTTCGCGGATTTCGTTTCATTCCTGGCCCTATTTTCGCTAACGTAGTTTTGGCCGACGAGATCAATCGCACACCTCCCAAGACACAGGCTGCCCTGCTGGAAGCCATGCAAGAGCGACAGGTGACGGCTGGGGGCAATCGTCACGCTTTGCCACAACCCTTTTTTGTGCTGGCCACTCAGAACCCTATCGAACAGGAAGGAACGTATCCGCTGCCCGAGGCTCAACTGGATCGTTTCATGCTGAACATTCTGCTGGACTACCCTAGTCAAGCGGACGAATTGGAAATCGTTTTAAGAACTACTAGCGATCAAACCATAGAACCGGCCGCGACGCTGACCGGTGCGCGGCTGCTGGCGATGGCTCATCTGGTCCGCCGCATCGCCATCCCGCCCTCCTTGGCCACGACAGCCACTCAGATCGCTCGTCGATCGCGACCCGCTGATGTTCAGGCAAGTACTTTGGTTAAACGATTCGTGCGTTGGGGTGCCGGTCCACGCGCCAGTCAATTTCTGGTGCTGGGTGCTAAGGCGCGAGCAGCTATGTTGGGTAGTCCGGTGGTTCGATTGGAAGATTTGCTATTTGTGGCCAAACCGGTACTGCGCCATCGTTTGAAACTGAATTTCCAAGCCGAGGCTGATGGTGTATCGACGGAACAGGTAATCGATCAAATCTTGGTCGATGTCAATCAGGCACTTGCAAACCCTAACACCAGTGAAAAACTCTCCCAAGTACTTCGATCCTGAAACTCTTGCTCAGATTCGTCCTTTGAGTCTGCGGGCTCGCACGCTGATCGAAGGCTGGCTAGCTGGCATGCATCGCAGTCCCCTGCGCGGACAGTCGCTGGAATTTTCTCAGCACCGTGAGTACGTACCTGGTGACGACATGCGTCAAGTAGATTGGAAAGTTTTCGCTCGTAGCGACAAACACTATGTGCGTCAGTATGAAGATGAGACTACTCTAACGGCCATGGTTTTGATCGATCGCAGTCTTAGCATGGACTACCGCAGCCAGCCTCAACGACTTTCTAAACTGGATTACGCAAATCTGATTGCCTGCAGTTTGGTTTATTTGATTACGTCTCAACAAGACAGTGTTGGATTGGCAACAGTCAGCAGTCAAGTCGATGACTGGTTGCGACCCAGCAGCCTGCCTGCTCAATTGGACACTGTCTTTGCTTTGCTAGACCAGCCCATCCAACAACCGCGAACTAGCGGCCTAGCTTTGGCCTTGCATCAATGTGCCCAGCGACTCAATAAGCCACATTTGATTGTTGTGCTGAGTGATTGGCTGGACGATATCGAACCCACTTTGCAGGCGCTTAAGTTATTGCACTGTGCTGGGCATGATCTGCTGGTCATGCATCTGCTGGATCCTTGGGAAGTCAGCTTTCCTTTTGACCAAACTTGCGAATTTTTAGGCTTGGAAGGGAATGATTCTTTGGTGGCTGATCCGCTGCTGATAGCCGGTGCTTACCGCCAAGCGATGGCTGATCTATGCCGTCAGTTTCAAATGGGCTGTCTAAGTATCAACTGCGACTATTATCGCTTGCTAACCGACCAGTCTCTGTCGGTCAGTTTGTCAAACCTGTTAGCCCATCGCTTGCTGAGGGGGAATCGGAAATGACGATCGGGTTTTTATTAGGGCAAGCGGGGTTTGCCAGTGTGGGCATGTTATTCTGGATGGCTGCTGCTGCGATTCCCATTGTATTGCATCTGCTGAAGCGACGGCACCGACTGGTCGTTCCGTGGGCGGCCATGCGGTTGTTGCAACAGGTCATCCAGCGGCAATCGCGTCGAGCACGCTGGCAGCAATGGCTTCTTCTAGCGATGCGAACTTCCATTCCTGTTCTTCTGGCCTTGGCCCTGGCTGGTCCATCTCGCTCGGTTCCATCGGATCGGACTGGAATCGATGCGATACGATCTAATAAAGTTTGGATTTTTGTGGTCGATACCTCCTATTCGATGGGCTACCAATCCCAAGATTTGACACGGCTGGAGCGAGCCAAACAGCGTATTTCCCAATTGACCAGCAACAGTGACCAGGGTGACGCTTTTGCCTTAATCGTACTGGATCAGCCTTCGCGAGCCATCATCGTCCAGCCCACCTGGGACAAGCAACGCTTGCTGTCTGAGGTTCTGCGCTTGCAGACTAGTTCAGCAGGCTGTGACTTACTGTCCGCTTTGACCATCACCGATCAATTGGTGGCCAATTGTCTTCACGATGATCTGTTGCCTGACAATATTGAAATCGTGATACTGACGGACCTAGGTACCGACGCTTGGCTTCCAGCCATCAGTGGTTCGGCTGCTACGCTGCTCGAAAAGCTGCATCGATCAGGAACGTTAACGATCGAATCGATCACGGATTCCAACCCTGCTAATCTGGCCATCGAAGACGTGCGATTGTCATCTGCGCGTGCCATGGTTGGCAATTCCATACAAGTGATTGTGACCATTGCCAGTTATGGACAGGCTGTCCAGGACTTGCCCGTTCAATTGCAAATCGGGGGACAGACTGTGGCGGAACAGTCCGTCGATATTGGTGCCGATCAGCGACAAGAACTGCGATTGCTGGTCCGTTTGGATCAACCTGGCGAGCATCATATGTCGGTATCGATTCCCTCGGATAATTTAAAGATCGACAACCGTATCGATCGGATTGTCTTGGCTGAAGCCGATTTCCGAACGCTAACTGTCGAGAACCAACCCAAGACGGTCAACCCCTGGCAACTAGCTTTGCGTCCAAGCCTTGCTACTGAACTGTCACCCGGCCCTACGGATTTGTCGAGCGTATCCGTACTTCAGTGGTCGGCGATGCCTGCCAGTCGCTGGGATTTGTTGATTCTGGACTATATAGCACTGGGAAATAGCAATTCCCTGCAGCGTTTGGACAACTTCATTCAACAGGGTGGTGCCGCCATTGTCGCTTTGGGTGCCGATTTTTCGCTGCCTAGTTCGACTGGTGATAGACAATTGCTACGTAGCCTGTTGGGATTCGAACTTGGTCAAGCTAGTGAAATGGGCGATTGGTCAATTGATCCACTGGAATATAAAAGCCCTGTAATCGCTGCGTTTGCGGGATATCCCAATGCCGGTTTACTAACTACACCCATTTTTCGTTATTGGCAGGTTGCCCATTTGGACACAGGTGCCATGGTAGATATGGCAACTACAACTGGTGCCCCCCTTATCGTCAGACATCCGTATGGTCAAGGAATGGTTGCCAGCATCTTGTCTGCTCCGGAAGATGGTCGGCAAACTACATCTGGTGAAAGTTGGAATGCGATCACTACATGGCCAAGTTTTCTACCCTTAGCCCAACAGTTGGCTTCCAGTCTCATTCAATTGGACACCAAGCATTTGAATGTGCGCGTTGGTGAAGCTCTGAAAGGGCAAGTAGTGGGTACTGGTAACTCTGACAAGATCATTCTGGTTCGACCCGATCAGGACTGGGTTGAACTGACGGTTCAAACACCAACGACTACCGATGGCTGGAGCTGGACCTATACGGACACGAATATGCAAGGCGTTTACAGATTGGGTTCTGCCAACTCTACTACACAACTATTTGCTGCTAACATTGATCCTGTGCAAAGCGATATGAAGTCGCTTGATTTGACGGATATTGAAGCTATTGCGTCTCCAAAAAAAATTGTTCAGCATGAGTCTATTGCTGCTTCTATTCCCAGCCAGTCGAATTCTACTGCGCGAATCTTGCTAATCGTATTGGGGCTGCTGCTGATTGCAGAATCCAGCTTTGCCTGGTTGGTGGGGAGGCAAGTAGGCTGATGCCAGAGATTCATTCCTCGGTTGATGCAAGTTTACTGATAACGTGGCCTGTGCCTTTGTGGGTGGTCTTGCTTGCCAGTGCTGCTTGCGGTCTGTTTGGCTATTGGATTTATCGGAATGAGCGTGGTCATTCACCCGGCTGGTTACGCTATTTGATGGCTACAATTCGGTCTCTTCTGTTGCTGATGATCTTATGGATGCTAACTGGATGGAGTTGGCTGTTGACTCGTTCCGAACGCCCGGATCTGGTGTTGGTCGTTGATGTGTCCGACAGCATGGCTACGCCCGACGGTATTTCCACGCCTGATGCTGCACAAACCATCTCACGACTTGATCGTGTGAGACAATTGCTAAACGTGAGCCGGCAGCAGACCAACCGGCTGTATGAACGATATCAGGTACGTACCTATGCGGTTGCTCAGGATGTCGTGTTGTTGCCAAGCAGTGCCGGTAGTGATGCTCTTATTCCACACACCGCTGATTTCAGTAGCGGCCTGAACTCACAACACAGTCGTTTAGGTGATGCGATTAACCGAGTGATCGATCGACAAACCGGCCGAAGTACGGCAGCCATTGTTCTGTTTAGCGATGGGATCAACACGGCTGGCACCACGCTGACAGATGCTGGCCAGCGCGCACGTCGGGCAGGGATTCCGATCCACACGGTAGCCTTGGGGGATCAGTCTGTGCAGCCTGATCTACGGGTTGGTAACGTGTTATGTGAACAGCAAGTTTTTCTAGGGGATCGAGTAGGGATTGAAGCTACGGTCATCGCCAGCGACGTATTCAGTGCTCAGTCGAAAGTTCAGTTGATCGATGTCGCAACGGGGGCAGTACTAGACGAAATTTCTGTCTTATTGAATGGCAGCGCCAGTCAGCATGAAGTATCGCTTGGCTACGTTCCTGAAAAACCGGGTCAACACTCGCTACGTGTCGTAATTAGTCATCATGCGACTGAAAAGAATACCGAGAACAACCATTGGGATTTCCCGTTAGTGGTACACGATCAAATGCTGCGTGTTTTACTGGTCTTCGCCCAGCCGAGCTACGAATTTCGATTTTTGAAACACTTTTTGGAGCGATCTCAGCAACGATCTCAGCAAACGCAAGCCGCTTTTCAACTGGTCAGTGTTCTTCAATCAGGAGACATCGATTATGTCCAGCAAGACCAATTCGCTAATCGATGGATACCTACGGACGCCAAGGCCATAGAACAGTTCGATGCCTTTATTTTTGGTCCTTTGGATACTCAGTTGATTCCTGGTACTACCCAGCAGGCTATCGTGGAAGCCGTGACTCGTGGCGGTGCTGGATGTCTGTTTGTGTCTGGGTTGTATGATTTTGTAAATCGGTTGGAAGATGGGCCTTTGGGCGATCTATTGCCTGTCGTGTCAGCTAAGCCTGGATCGACCGGCGGCGAAGGATATCTGCTTGAGCCCACTTCGTTAGGTTTGTCTTCCTTGCCTACGCAGTGGGTTAGTACTGGCAGTGGCGGAAGCATCGTGACCGATCGGTTACCTTGGTTACAAACTGTCTTGCCAATAACCGAAATAAAACCTGGGGCTCAGGTGCTTGCAGAAGCTGTCTCAGTCGATGGCAAAAGCCGGAGTCCGCTGCTGATCTCGCAGTATGCTGGGTCCGGTCGCACAGCTTTATTGGCAACCGACGAAACGTATCGTTGGACATCTGTTTTTGGTTTAGACCTGTACCATCAACAGTTCTGGGGACAGTCTCTTAGGTGGCTGTGCCGCGGCAGAATAGGTGTCACCGGTGAAGCGTTAATGACCGTTGATCCCAAATTGGCCAAGCTGGGAACATCGGTACGTATCCAATTGCGTCTACCTAGCAGCAGCATCTTGCCAGAGCAAGCCATTGTGTCTTTGGTTGATTTGAACGACGTCGCTCGCAATATTCCTTTGCCACGCAGTTCCCAGCACCCTACTTTATATCAGGCTACTATCGATGATCTTGCTGCAGGAAGGTATCGTGCAACCTTAGCACAACCTCTGCTGTCCGTGCCACCTACAGCAGAGTTTAGTGTAGCCGCCGACGCTACGGAGCAGGCCAATCTGCGGTCGGACGTTGCCGCCTTGCTGAGGTTGGCTGAGTTGTCACGTGGCCAGACGCTGGTGGCTTCCAAGGCTCAGCACTGGATCAATGGGTTACCTGAAGGCCAGCCAACTCGAATGGGTTCGCTTCCTCCGAAACCTATTTGGAATCGGCCCTGGGTGGCCGCACTGTTCATCATGCTGATCACCATCGAATGGCTGCTGCGTCGCTATGCTCGGATGCTGTAGGGATACCGACTAACCACTGGTGGTTGGCTGAGCGAATAACTATAATATTCAATCGCAGGAAAGTTGCCCACTGACCGCTTCCCCGCCTTATTCCTGCCAAACCCTTTCCCACCAAACAAACTAAGCAAACTGGATCCGCCGGTCGCTATCTTTCCATCAAGGAGATTACTTCCATGTCATTGTCTCTGTATCCCGTGAACCGTAATTCGCGTCGAAATTTTATTAAGTCTTCCGCACTAGCCGGTAGTTCGTTCATTTTAGCGGGAACACGAGCTTCAGGCCGCGTTCTGGGTGCCGGAGATCGACTGCGGATTGCCGTAGCTGGCTTGAATGGTCGTGGACAGAGTCATATCAGCGCTTGGTTGGATCAAGAAAACGTCGATATCGCCTGGCTGATAGATCCCGATTCCCGAGTGCTGAATGCGGCTGCATTGATGTTAGAGAAAAAGACGGAAGGCCGCGTCAAGCCGATGACCACCCCCGATGTGCGATATGCGCTAGAAGACAAAAGTCTGGATGCGATATCGATAGCTACGCCTAATCACTGGCATTCCTTGATGACGATTTGGGCCGCTCAGGCCGGCAAGCATGTCTATGTTGAAAAACCGATGAGCCATGACGTGGGCGAAGGTCGTGTAGTGGTTGCTGCTCAGCAGAAGTATGGCGTAGTCATTCAACACGGAACGCAAAATCGAAGTAACGCTTCGATCGCTGGTTTGCACGAAGCCATTCATGCTGGCAAGTTTGGCCGATTAAAAATAGCTTATGGCTACTGCTGCAAGCCGCGTGGTTCCATCGGCTTCAAACCGGTTACGGAACCACCCGATGTGCTGGATTGGAATCTATGGCGCGGGCCCGCTGATGTAGCTCAATTTCATAAGAACTACGTTCATTATGGTTGGCACTGGTTCTGGAATACTGGCAATGGCGACTTGAACAATCAGGGTACTCATCAACTGGATATTGCTCGCTGGGCGATCGATCCCGATCAGACTCATCCAGTGCGAACCATGGCTATCGGTGGTCGATTTAAATGGGAGGACCAGGGCGAGACTCCCAATACGATGTTCGCAATGGCCGAATATCCCAACGGCCAACAGGTGTTTTTTAATGTTCGCAATGTGAACTACAATGGTTATCAAAAACAGGTCGAAAACGAGTACTATTTTGAAGACGGTGGTCGCATCGTGCGTGGCATGTACTTTGCCAAGGGCAGCTCTGAAGGCGTCCCCGTGGACGTACCGCCTGGCAAAGTTACGCCTGGCGGTAATTGGGGTTCTTTCATCGCCGCCTGTCGGGCTGGTGATCCTAAAATGGCCAACGGCAATGCTCTGGATGCTCATTACGGAAGTGTATTGGGCCACCTGATGAACAATTCCTATCGATTGGGCGAGAAGCTACCTTTTGATGTGAAGTCTGGCAAATTTGGTGATAATGCGGATGCCGCAGAACATTTTGCTACTTTGCATGACATCATGGCTAAAGGTGTGGGCATACCCAGCGACGGGTCGACTTACACGGTGGGTCCTATGCTAACCTTTGATCCCCAGAAGGAAATTCATGTGGGCCAACATGCTGATGCGGCCAACGTCCTGTTGAAAGATATCAATCGAGCCGATTTCCAAGTTCCTGCCGCCGATCGGGTCTAGTTTGCTTGTGCAGAAGCTATTCGGAAATACGAGCCCTTGGCGCGTTATTCAATAATCGGCAACATAGCGCGGAAAGCGGACAAGGGAGTCTTGCTGGCTGGCAACGTAGCTCTACAGAAGATTGTTAAGATCGCGAGCACCGTGAAGCACGCGGTAGAACGATGATTCGCATGGCGAATTACCGCGCGTCCTTCCCGGCCCGCTGGCGAGAGATGACAGCTTTCTTGAGGGCTTTCCAGTCGCCGTCGGACAATTCCCTGCCGCGACCACTGGCAAGTCCATTAAGGAGCTTTGCTTCAAAGGCTTCCTGCAACTTACGTGCCTCATCGGCTCGGAGCAGCTCCCGCTCGAAGGCAACTCCACTTCCTCCTTCGAAAAGTCTACGATGCCCGCTCTATAACCGCATTACGATAGAAGCTTGCGACCTCTGCGCCTGACCCTAAGAACACAGGTAATAGACAGACAAGCTAGTGCCGCTGAAGAGGGCTCCGGAACGGGCTGCCCCCAATTAACCGATACATTGTCTAGCCCCCAAGTCTTGGATGACCCGGTCTTCTGGAATTTCAAAATGAGATCAAACGGCATGACTCCACTGTCGGGGTCGATGACGGGCTGATACCGTAAGATGAAATCAGTCTGCACGTTTTGACGACTCCTCAGAAAACTCAGATCCAGAAGTGACTGTTGGAAGATCAGATGGTCGTTGGCAAGAATGGTGAATTGATCGTTAACTCCTGCCAGCGCGAGTGAGGGAACAACGAGGTCAAAATTGAGCGAAACGCGCCTGTCCGAATTGTCTATCAAACCTGTCTGGCTATTCAGTGCAGGCAGAACATCCATCAAGAACAGCCCCACAGTTTGGTTACCGAAAGGTCCTAGGTAGACATTTCCACTCGCGTTGCCGTAGATTTCGGGAAAAAACGGTCCCCGGCGCACGTCGAAATCAAAAAATTCGGAATTGTGCGCAGCGTGGCTCGCCTGAGAAAAACAAGCAAAAACTAACAACACCATCGTTCGTACAACATGACTCATTTCATTACTCCAATTATCAGGTCGCATAGTGGTCATTCACAGGCTAGGCATCGTTTACCCTACCCCCCATGACGCTGTATAGCCGCTTTAGCAACGTAAATCAATCATGCCGTGAACTACTCATCCGAGGAATGCGATTGGGCAAAATACAGCCCGCTATACTAATATGGAAAAAACTCTGTGTCAGCCGACAGCTTGGGACAAGGAATTCTGTCAAAAATGACAATTCTCGCTGAACGCCGCCAACTGGTTACTGGGCTCTGCCTAGTACTCCGATGTTATGCACGCTCTGCCTGCGGTCTAACCAGCACGCTGACTGAGGTAATTGACCTGACACGAGGCGGAGCTTCGAAGTTGTTAGCTGCATCGATTGTGCTCGACCGGATCTGCGTGATGGTGGTGCCGAGCGTGGCGCATCGTCAACAGCCCGATAACCGTCAGTGCTCCGCCCAGAAGCTGGACGGGCAACAGTTGTTCGTTGAGCATCAACCAGCCACCTAAAACGGCTACTAGCGTTACAACGTTTTGATAGATCGATGCATAAGCTGCTCCGACTCGATAGACGCCTGCGTTCCATGTGGCATAGGCTATGCCTGTTGAAAAAATTCCGCTGTATGCCATTGCCGCCCAGTAGCCAACCGTTTGTTGGCCGAACAATCCCTGTGGTGATATTTTCCAGGCTACTATCCAATGAATGGGTGTGGTCATCAAGGAAGCCAATGCGGCCAGTTGCAATGGTGTCAATACTGTCAAGATATTCCGGCTGACGATGGTTGCGGCCGCCCAAGCCAGCGTGGCCAACAAGATCCAAGCATTCCCTTGAAAATATTGAGTGCTCAAGTTGACTGGTCCTGCGCCGTTGAGTATGACAACCAAGGTACCTAGCGCCGTGATGAACAAGCCTATCCAAGTTAACTTGGAAAAGCGCTCCTTCAAAATCCAGCTTGCATACACGGCTGTCCACATGGGAAGCGAAGCAAAGATCAAGGCCACGTTACCGGCCGTTGTCATCGAGATTCCTCGGACGTATGTCAACAGATAGATGACTCCGTTTAACAAACTGAAAACCGCGATGCTGAGCCAAGGTACCGGTGATCGAGGCGACCGATTTTGCGGATAGAGCATCGACTCAGCCACTGCCAACAAAACCAGAGTTGTCATAGCCAGCGTTAGTCGTTGAGCGTTGAATACATACGGATCATTGCCTGTGATCGCCGCTTTGAACGCGACTATGTTGACACCCCAGATGATCGTGGTTGCTAACAAGATCAGATCTGCTGTCCAGTCGTGTCGTGGTGTCCTGGCAGGATCGTGTGGCGATTGTATTTTCAAGACTCGGTTTTCTAGTATATTTTTTGGGGAACAATTTTCGCTTGTTGGCTTGTTGGGACTAACTTTACCAACCTCTTTTGTTTGACTGGGTGCGGATAAGCCTGACTGGGTATCGGCTAAGAGTATACACTGACTACTGTGCATGTCCTATTGTCACAGCTAGATACTATTGAGTGACCTTGCCATCCAACTTTCCTGCTGTCAACCATCATGTCTGATAGACCTTTGTACATAAGCGTGGCACTGTTGCCGTCGTAGGTTTCGTCTGGTTCTTTGGCCGAGCACTGCGGGGCTGTGGTCATCGATACTTTGCGGTTCACTACCACAGCGGTTCAGGCTCTATCGGCTGGTGCTTTGACTGTGCGCGCCGTTGGTGAAATCGATATGGCGGTAGCTTGGGCTGAACAGTCCAGCGATCCGAAACCGCTTTTGTGCGGTGAACGTAACTGCCGACCTATTGCTGGCTTTCAATTGGGTAACAGTCCTCTTGAATACTTGGTGGAGCGAGTTGATGGTCATCATTTGGTCTTCACGACAACCAACGGAACTAGGGCGCTTAAGGCTACCCGGTTGCACGTCGATTGTGTTTTAGCGGCTCTGGTCAATCGAGCGGCTGTCGCCGAATATTTGGCTTCTAGTAAATTGTCCTATTGGCAACTGATCGCCGCCGGAACCGATGGTCATGTGGCTGGTGAGGATACCATCACTGCTGGTGCAATTATTGATCACTTGTTGGCTTTTCCAGGGAATCGCTCGATCTTTTTGGATGATTCGGCTTGGCTAGCGCTCGACTGTTGGCGACAAGCTAATGATTTGCCGAATCTGTCATCTTATTTAATGAAGTATCTGGGGGCAGTTCACCTGATGCAGGCTGGATACGATAATGACATATTGTTCGCTTCAAAATTAGATTTACTATCCGTTGTGCCGCGCCGGATTGAAATCGATCTGGATCATCACGTTTTCCATCGACTTTGCTAGTCTTAGGAATATAATGGTGCTCCTGGCCACTGTACTCGTCTTGAACCAATGATTAGCGACAATATGGATTTATCAGCACTGCGTGAAGAGTATGCCCATCAAGAACATGACATAGCCACTACCGCCCTATGTCCCTACGACCAGTTTCAGCGCTGGTTTCAACAGGCTATGGATGCCCAGTTGACTGAACCCAATGCGATGGGCTTATGCACTGTGAATCAGGAGGGTCACCCATCTGTAAGAACTGTTTTGCTGAAGTATTTTGACAAAAAAGGCTTTGTGTTTTTTACAAACTACAGCAGTCGCAAGGCGTCTCACATTGCTGGCAATGCCAACGTGAGCGTGCTTTTTCCTTGGTATCCATTGCATAGGCAGGTCGAAATTAGTGGCGTCTGTGAGCGTGTTTCGACCGCTGAATCGTTAAAATACTTTGCGTCGCGACCACGTGGAAGCCAATTGGGTGCTTGGGTTTCTCGACAAAGTGAAGTTGTGTCCAGTCGTAGTCTATTGGAAGCCAAATGGCAGGAGCTAAAACGCAAATTTGGTGATGGGGAAATACCGTTGCCCTCTTTTTGGGGTGGTTATCGTATTTGTCCCTGCCGTTTTGAATTTTGGCAGGGTGGTACCAGCCGCCTCCATGATCGCATCGTTTATCAGCCTTCGGCTGATAACGTTGCTTGGGACCGGCTGCGTCTGGCACCGTAGCTATTTTTTCCCGCTTTTGGAGCTGTTCGCTAATAATTTGCTAAATCAGCCGGTGTGGGTTAGCAACCGGTTGCTAACGTACTCCTGCTGATGTCACGTTGGATAGCCCTGGCTGGAGCTATCGGTTACCATTCTATCCCGCAGCGCTTGTAGCCCTCGTTTTAGTAGACCGGCAGCGGCCATTTCTGTCTTATTCATCTGTTGGGCTATTTCTTTCAGTGAACAGCCTTCGATGTAGCGCAGCCGTAACGCCTCCTGCTGAGTATCTGGCAACTCTTGCAGACAACTAGCCAAAAAGGCTGAAGCTTCATCTTTCATTAGACGCTGACTAGGCGAACTGGTTTCTGCCGGTGCCATATCGGTCAGGGCAGGTCCAGAGTCGGCTTGATTATTTACCTCCCTGCCAGCTGCTCGCTTCTGCGCGTACAGGTGATTGTGATGAGCTGTTAACACATTGTTACGCAATATATGTCTTAACCATGCCAATAGTTCCTCTATCTGGCTACCGCGAAAAGACTTGAAGTCACGTTGTGCTTCCAAGAAAGTGACTTGCACAATATCATTTTCATCCACCCGCCCGCGCACTCTAGGGTCCAGATAACGCTTGGCTAGTACTATCAGATAGGGTCTATAGTATTCTAGCAGCAGGCCAAAATCTTCTGACTTTCCCGCTATCGATTCGTCTAACAGTTCTTGATGACGTTGTGTATTCAATCGACTACTTACCTGAGTCTAGCTATCCAACGCCATCGGCATGACGACATAGGCGTAACCATCTTCGGTGGTCATGAGGGCTGAAGCTGTCGAGCTTTGAATATCCAGGACTATTTTCGATTCGGGTTCCAACACTCTCAAAAAATCGCTGATAAATCGATGGTCTAGCTTCATTTTGATCGCCTCTCCATCGTACTCTATCGGCATCTCTACGCGGCTTTGTCCTAGGTCTGCTGTCCGGGCCGACAACAACAAAGTGCCACCGCCAAACTCCAGTTCCAGCCCTCGCGACTCTTGATCGGCTACGATAGCTGCTTGCCTAATGACGTTCAGAAACGGACCGACTGTCAAGTTGATTTTCACCGAATTTTCTCGGTTTGGCAGCACCTGTCTCCAATTGGGATATCTACCTTCGACTAATCGCGAGTAGATCGTGCATCGGTTACTTCTGAGTTGAATATCGTTTCCACGGCTACTTATTTGAACTACGTCGTCTTTTTCTCCAATGGATCTTTCCATCAAAGCTAACGATCTGGTGGGAACTATGGTGGTGCTACCTTGTGTCTGATGACCACCCACTGCTGTACCTTTACCTAACATGCGGGCCATTCGCCTGCCGTCGGTACCTACAGCGATTACTTCCTCGCCGGTTAACTCTAGCAGTACGCCACCCAACGCGAAACGAGTGCTATCCGGATCGGTAGCAAAGACTGTCCTTCGAACCATTTCTTTGAACAATCTGGCTGGTATCTCATGATATGCGGCTTCTTCAAATCCTTTGACTGTTGGGTATTCGTCTGGATTGATACTAGGCAAATTAAATTCGCTGTGCTGTCCCCTGATGACAATCCCCTTATCATCACTTTCGATGACTAGGGTTTCATCCGAGTTTTCTTTCAGAATTTGCCCTACTCGGTTGACGTGAAGCAGGGCTTTTCCTGGCATCTGTACATCTACTGATTCTACTTCGATTCTAATGCCAGCTTCCATGTCGGTAGCCATTAGCGTCGTCCCGCTTTCCGTAACCTCTATCTTCACATTTTGTAAAGACTCCTTGGGGCTACGTACTTGCACTATGGAACCAGCTAATTGGAAAGCGGTGGCCAATTTTTCCCTATCACAAGTAATCTTCATCAGTTTATTCCACTAACAGCCGGTCTTTACGTCACCAAAAGATACCCAAAACAGTACTAGTCCTATCGATCTAGGTAAGTGTAGTTGTTGTACACCCAGTAGCCAGCTTGGAAAAGTCCTAAGGTAGAGTTTACAGCTAGACAAAAGCCAACTAGGTTCACGCTTTCTATCCAATAGTTTAAATAGATAGTAGTATTAGGAGACCAGAAACGAAAACCGGTTATCCACAAGCTTATCGTAGAGCTTAACTGCTCTAAGGCTAGTGGTTTAGCGACTACAAGCGACAGTTAACTGACAGTGGAAAAAAAGACTATAAAAGGATGATTTTGGTTAGTAGAAAGTTAGTTAGTGCGATAGTCGTGAAAAGGCCAAGACCAGAAGTAAACAAGCGGTAATACGATAGACAAAAAAGCGTCAGTCGACAAACGTTTTATAAACAAATAGGAAGGAACGAAATAGGCCAAGAATTGAGGTCAAACCGCCCAGTTAGACCGGTGGCGACGGCTGCAATAAAGCAGCCAAACAGTCGCGGTAGAGACTGGCTAGCTGAGTATCGGTTTCCAGCAAAGCTAAAGTTTTATGATAAGAATGAAGGATCGTGGAATGGTCCCGACCACCGAAATAGGCACCGATCTGAAGTAAGCTTAGCGGTGTCAAGCGACGAGCCAACAGGATGGCAAGGCCACGAGCGCGAACGACATGGGCTAGCCGAGAACCACTGCGAAGGTCGACCAGCCTAATGCGATGACTACGAGCAACGCATTTAGCAATTGCAGGTAAAGTAGGAGTACGGTCGGCCAGTCGCTGCAACATCAAAGAAATTACCAGAGGCCGGTCGATAGAACCATCTTCAGAACGATGTAAGTGACATATGTTCACAAGATTTGCAAGATCAGGAGCCGACAGTTTGAAATCGGATAGCGATGGTAAAAGAGAAATAATTTCGTCTAAAGATAATAAAGGGTCGATCTTTGCAACAAGGGCTTCAATCAAAGAAAAAGTAGCGGGTAGGTCGGGAACGCTAAGCGGCAACGAAAGTCCACCCGACAAACGACTAGAAAAGTGCGGTGCAATGGACTTGGAGGCGGCTGGCAATATGGTAGATGTGACAATAACGGGCCGACCCGAAGCGGCTAAGTGGTCAAGCGTTGTTAGCAGTTCGGACTGTAGCGATGGTCTAGCGAGAATAGGGTCCAGGTCGTCAATAAGCAACATTTTGCTGGAACGCATCCGAGTTCGAAAAGAAGCCAGATCATCGATCTCTATGGCCGCAGCAAAATCCTTGCACAAAGTATTACCATTGGAAAAATACAATGGCCTTTCTTTCAATAAGCGAGACCAGCGAAGTGCCAGAGAAATCGACAAAGCAGTTTTTCCAGAGGACTTAGGACCATAAAAAACGATAGGGGAGATGTCTCCTAAATGGGGTAAAGTGGCAGGATCGTACAGATAGCGCAGCCCAGCCATATTGGGACCGGCAAAATAGGTATCGCCCATCCATCCATCTTGTAGCTGTGGTAAATGGCGGGCAGCGGCCACGGAACGCTCCAAGGCTACGCAAAATACAGACGGATCAGCAGAGGAATCTGCAGCAGACACGGCGTTAATAGCAAAATCGAGGTTGAAATGACAAAGCACTATTATAAGCGAATTTAGTAAAGATAGGTCGTTGACGGCTAGGCTAGGCTGATGACAATTGAACAACAAGCAGGATAAAGCCCACGAAAGCCTAACCGATTAGATAGACCAAAGACGAAAGCCACCGATGTCAACTAGTGTAGCCAGTGAAAAAAAACTTCCTCAGCAAGATCCAGCAGTCTGGTCCGCTATAGAAGCTGAAATCCACCGACAGCGCTCGGGACTTGAGATGATAGCTAGCGAAAATTATACATCGCGAGCGGTGATGGAGGCGGTAGGCAGCGTCTTAACCAATAAATATGCTGAAGGATACCCAGGCCGAAGGTATTACGGCGGCTGTGAAAATGTGGACACGATCGAGCAATTAGCAATCGATCGGGCTTGTCAGTTGTTTGGTGCCCAGGCGGCCAATGTGCAACCGCACAGTGGCTCACAGGCAAACACGGCCGTGTACGTAGCCTGCTTGAAGCCAGGTGATACCGTTTTGGGGTTGGATCTAGCCCAGGGAGGCCACTTAACGCACGGAATGGCACTGAACATCTCAGGCAAACTGTATAACTTTGTACCCTACGGTGTGGATAACACTCATCACCGGATCGATTTTGATCAGGTCGCGGATCTGGCACGCAAGCACCGGCCGAAACTGATAGTGGCAGGTGCCAGTGCTTATCCAAGAGAGATAGCTCACGCGCGTTTTGCGGAGATAGCCGCCGAAGTCGGTGCCCCGCTGATGGTGGATATGGCCCACTACGCCGGGTTAGTAGCAGCAGGTGTTCATGACAATCCGGTACCGGTTGCTGATTACGTGACGACGACAACTCATAAGACCCTGCGCGGTCCGCGATCAGGACTAGTATTGTGCAAGAAGTCGTTGATCAAATCTATCAACAGCGCTGTATTTCCAGGTTTGCAAGGTGGACCGCTGATGCACGTAGTGGCAGGGAAGGCGGTTTGTTTTGCCGAGGCACAACAGAAAAGCTTCCAAGCTTACGGTCGAGCAGTCGTAGAGAATGCAAAAACTTTAGCTGCCGAACTGCTTAGCTGTGGATTACGACTGATCAGCGGTGGTACAGACAACCACTTGATGCTGGTGGATGTGACCAGCATCGGTTTGGGCGGTAAGCTAGCGGAAGAAGTGTTAGATCGATGCGGAATCACCATCAACATGAACATGATACCGTTTGACACGCGAAAGCCGATGGACCCAAGCGGGATACGGATCGGCACACCCGCTTTGACGACACGGGGCATGGGTATTACTGAAATGAAACAAATCGGTCAATGGATCAGTCAAGCACTAAAATCGGCTGATGATTCGACATTACATGCCAAAATCCGGGAAGATATCAAGTCACTATGCCAAGATTTCCCGGTACCAGCCGACCGAGACTGACAGACAATTTCATCGAGGCAACGGTAGTGAAAAAAACAGCGAGAATATTGATTGCAGATGATAACACAGCCAATCGAGAGCTGTTGGAAGCTTATTTAGCCTCGATCGACTGCGAAATAGACTTAGCCCTTGATGGTGAGGAGACGTTGTCGAAAGTCAAAACCTTTCAACCAGATCTGTTGTTGCTGGATGTGATGATGCCTAAACGAAGCGGGTTTGAAGTCTGTGAACAGCTTAAACGCGATCCAGAAACATCTCGGATTATGATTCTGATGGTCACAGCACTTAATGAACTGGGTGATATAGAACGAGGTGTCAAGGCTGGTACCGACGATTTCTTGTCCAAGCCGGTCAATCGAATTGAATTGATCAAACGAGTGCAGAATATGATACGGTTGAAAGACACGACCGACGAACTAGAAAGGCTGCGACAATACATTCGAGATATGGATGAGCAAAACCAACCATCAGCCGCCAATTAGTCACACACCAGTACTCAGCAGTCGCCAACAACTGACCTGGGTTAGTCATGACACACAGGGTATGGTTACAGCGTTGGTCAAGTCGCAGTTGGATCAATGGTCTAAGGAACATTCATTGATCGTTCAGCGGATCTCTGACCGGGTCGGTGTGATACCCAAGCAACCCATCAGTTTGGCAGTTTGGGCCGCGTGGCAAATCAACCAGCTAGGACCTATCTGTGCAACGATCTCAGATTGGCGGCATCACCGACAGCAGCCTACGGTGATATTGGTCTACATGGCACCCAGCCTTGGTAGACACGCAGCCTTGGTGATCGAACCAGCGGCAAGTCTTCTCGAGAAGCACATGCACCAGATTCAAACGACACTGCAATCGTTGCGAGGCAGACTACCGCTTAGCAATACGAACGGTAGCGGGTTGACTCAGGGATTGGATCATCTTCTACCATGGCAGCAGGACATCCCAATTAGCGACCGGGAGTATTAGAAGGTTGTTGAGTCGGAATGGGTAGAGGCTGAAAAATGTGGCGACGACATTGGCTCAGTTGTCCATAAGTTCTTTGGCTGAAGCACTTCTGCAATTGAGCTTGATCAGGCCAGATATGGGCATCCAGCAGCAAGAGGCTAGCATCTGTCAACTTGAGAGCCTTAGCCAGTTTCATCATTGCTCGCCGCTGAAACCAACCAATCGAATGAGCAGAACACAGTTCACGAAAAAGCAACAGCGGATGGTTGCCTGACAAATTGCTCTCTCGCACACGGTAATAGTGGTAGGCGATGGCCAACGCGCCGACTATGGCACCCAGAGTGATAACAACCATGGCCAAAGCTGACGAGTCCAGGACCGGCTTCTCTCTAATAGCCGAACTCATCGAAGTCAAAGGGTGCTGAGCAAACAACGATAAAATTACGGGAGACATGATGGTAAGGCCGGGAAACAATGAAACGGACTGTTAGGGTACACTGGCCGCAGGCTTTCGGCGATCGAATCGCCGTTGTGCACGGTTGGCCGCATCAACGATGTCGGTGTTAGCGTCTTGACGTAAAACGGGCAACAAGCCTTCCAAAGAGCTGTCATGGAGCGCGCTCAGAGTGTCGATAACTTGCACACGCACCTCTAACCGAGGATCGTGGAGCATCTCCAACAACTTGCCATCAACGATATCCGCACACTCCATCCATTCGACCACTTGCAAAGCGGCAATTCGATTCTTTGGTGCCGGATTGTTCAAGTACTCTGATAATGTCTCGGCCAAAGGCGGCTTTATCTTCTTAATCCATTGAGCCATGATTCGGCACAGCCTGGCCGGCCAATGACCAACATGGGAAAAGAGATTATCCAACGTGAAGTCCTGAAGAAATTCAGCAACAGCCGATCGCAGTACCGTCGACGGACCGTGGGGCCAAGAGGCCACATCGCCCAGGGCCAGGATCAAGATATGCTGATCTGCTGGTAAAAATGAATCAGCTTGCAGTAATTGAATCAAGTGCTCCAAGGAGGGTCGTTTGCACCAAACCAGCAGATCCGCCGCCAGTTTGCGAGACTCCAAATTTCCGCCCTTGGCTGATTTTACGCTGGTCGATAATGTCCAGGATAAATCATGACCCGAAGCCGCGTACATCAACATCAACCGTCGTTCTACGGATCGTTCGACCTTGAACGAGGACCAATCAAAGTTCTTTAGGCAAGCCAGTGGAGCAGACAACTGCAGTTGGCATAATAGGCTATCCAGTTGCTCATCGGTGACCAACTTGGCCATTTCTATGAACAGCTCGGGATTGGAATGTTCGAGGATCAACGCCTGTAAGCTAGGAGGAGTGGTAGGCCGCCAAAAATAGCCTGCCAGTAGTTGAAGGGCGGCCGGGTCGTTGCTGGTTGCCAGTTCGGAAATCAACCTCAGATAGGCCGAATGACTAGGGTCCAGTAGAAGGCTACGTTGAGCGCCATCATCCCAGTGAACGGCAGTCAGCCAAGCTTTCACTACAACAGATATTTCGCAGTGACGCAGCAACTCCCCATGTAGTTTTTTGACCAAAGTTTGCCGTAAAGGAGAGTCCAAGCGGCCCGCGACACGGCTGTCACGGCCCAGACGTTGGCTCATGGATAACAGACAATAACAGGCGGCATCATGAAGCGGATGGTGACGGCTCAACACGTATTCCATCAAAATGTCGATGGAATCGGTGATGTCCAGTTCAGTGATGGCAGCCAAAGCGAATTTTTTGTCCCGCATTTCGTCGCTGGCAAGCAGCGATCTAGCTGCATTCACAAAGCATCTGGCATTAGAGCGCAGCAATTCGATGTCAGCACTATCGTACTGATCCCAGTTCAATAAAAGCTGCCGAAAACCTTCGGGGTCCTTTCGTGCGATTAAACTATTCAGGCAGCCACGTCTTACCGCATCCGATGGGCTAGACAATCCACGTACCAACAAGCTAGTCGCAGCTTGGTTCGTTGTGGTTTCTAAGACTCTCCAGGTTTTAGGACTGGCAATCTCTAACGTGTTAGCAGTCATGTCGACCGACCTTCCCAGTCAGAATGCTCGGAATATTCAGTAAACAACTATGGCAGATGGCTAATCATCAGGTCGGAGATTCGAAGCAAAACTAGATAGTTAGTCCGGATAAAACCCACAAAACCCCTACGCTAATCGCTATACGCTGCATAATCGGCTTTCCTGGTGGGCGGGGGTCAGGCGGCATTTAAAGCATCGAAGAGCCACAAAAAAGCAAGTCAAAGGATCGCAGTGCTAGCAAATAAGCAGACTAAATCCACAAAAATTCAGAAAATCGCAATGCTTGACTGTAAGGTTAGACCTTCGGCTCCCACTAATAAGAATTGCCCGAAATTTTTTTTCATCAGTCTTCGGGCTTGGCCCAAAGGTGTCCAGGTAATAGCGCCTAATACACTAGCCGACGCAAAACGGTTTGGCGGGCGGAAGTGTAACAGGTTGAGACTTCATTCTCATGTTGGATAAGCCTTGACACCAAACAGCCTATTTTGATAGCAAACGAATATTGATAGCAAACCCAGCAGTGGCTATCGGAATTTGGTTTCAATATGGCTGATCGGTCGGGTAAGACCACTAGGAACGGATCTCGAAGGGATCTTAGTAGCGCGGACGACAAGTTTTTGTGAAATAAGCGACATCATCGAAAAAAAGATTCAAGTTTGGCACACTACTTGCGAATCTAACCACAGATTCCCGCTTGTCAGACATGAACAGTAACCTATCGAGCCATGTCTCGAAGTTAAGCGTAGTATGTCGGCGATTCAATCAAAAAGGCGACGTCCAAGCGAACAGGGATTGGTTGGAAATTTTATTGGGTTGTAAAACAGGAATCCTACAAGGAGGAAGAAAAAATGTTAGTTTTGAGTCGCTAGGAGGGTGAATAGCTGGGCATCGGTGGCGGCATCGCTTTGGTTGTGTCAAGGATCTCGGGCTATCGAGTGACGGTAGGTATCGAAGCTCCAGCAGATGTAAAGATCTATCGTGGCGAACTGAAGTCGGCTGAGCAGAACAACCAGCCGAAACTGGTGCCGCTTCGTCGGGCTGCCACTTTGACAATTGACCTGAATGATCTCCAGGTGCTAGATGTGGAAAAGCAAGCTATGTAGTTGCGGCGTCACTGTCGATGGCATCGTCTACCTAGTCAGAGTCACCGGGTTGTAAGCAATCAAGACCCAACCGGAATTGCTAGCAACCCTGAATCGGGTGGAGGATCTAATTGTCGACAACAACTTAGCGATTTTTTGGCATTTCACTGGCAGCGGTCCAGCTACTATCCTTTGCAGTCACCAAAGCGATGACACGATAGTAACTGCAAGGGAGCGTGCCAGATGAACGATCAAGCCGGTGGTCAGCCTGGTTCTCAGACAACCGATACCATAACGCAAGAACTAACGCGCCTTTACGATCAATTAGGCAACACCAACTGGAACGAAGCCCTAATCGGTTTATTGAGCAAGGTGCTGATTCCAGCAATCCTAGGCAGTCTAGCGCTGCTAGCCGCCTACTTCGTAGCCAAGCTTTTTTCCAAACGAGTAACCACAGTTCTTTGCTCTAAAATCGACGAAACCCTCGGTAGATTCATTGGCAAGACAGTTTTCTACGGAATCTTGATAACAGCGGGTACGATGGTATTGCCCAAGTTGGGCATCCAAGTGTCAGGAATCATGGCTATTTTAGCCACAGCAGGTTTTGCGATAGGGCTAGCCTTTCAAGGCACCCTAAGCAACTTTTCAGCGGGTATTCTGTTATTGGTGTTTCGGCCTTTCAAGGTAGGAGACTCAGTCGTAGTGGCTGGCGTATCCGGCAAAGTGAACGAGATAGAAATTTTTACGACGACCTTGGATACATCGGATAATCGCCGACTGATTCTACCTAATTCGTCAATCGCTGGCACAACGATCGAGAATATTAGCTTTCACGCGCATCGTCGCGTAGATGTGAATGTTTGGGTCGAATACGCTTCAAGCTTAGATGCCACTCGTCAGGCACTGACCGAATGTGTACAGCTTATGTCGGCCTGGATCGTGCCCGGAGAGGGCAGGGGTTACCAGATCATGCTAAACAACTTGGGAACGCACGCGGTGGAATGGTCGATTCGTATATGGGTCGACCGAGACTGTTTTTCGGCAGCTCGCGAAGCGTTAATTGGCAATGTCAAGGTAGTGTTTGATCGATACCATATCGGCATTCCGCATCTTCAAACGCAGGTCTCACATGCCGCGACCAGACCAATCGATCAACAGCCAAAGCCAGCCGCTAGCCCACCGGCAATAGCCATACCAGGAGTCCACGCCAACCATGAGCGATCTGTTCCCTTGCGACCTCGAGTTCGCGGCGAGGGCCAACGTAGGTAACGAATCGGGCTGCGGGCCGGATTCACATGGGAATTTCTAGTTTGGCCTCAGCCGCTTGGACGATAGCTAGCAACGTGGAATCCTCTGGGCTGTAGCTCAAGCCAGTTCTAGCGGTCGCTAGTGCCCTAGCATAATCAGTCTCTTGAAGATGCTTGTTACCTAGTCGTATCAGGACCAGTCGCATTTGTTGATTTAACTGATCCAAGAAGTTCTGGTCATCTTTCAGGATCAAAGCAAGCTCGATCAGTGATGGAATGTCCGCATAAGCATTGAAAACCGCCAAATGCTGCACAGCAGGCCAGAGAGCAGCCGACTTTTGGGGATTAGACGCACTCCAGGCGGACCAATGGCTAACGGACTTTACCATGTAGCCAAAACGATAATCGGTCAACAACATCGCCAAAATTCGGGCACCGCCGGTCTCGTATCGCCGATACGTTCTTAATTCGACCAGATCCCAGCGTTGGGCGTCAGGCTGAAGGTCGGCACTAGCTTTGGAAGACAATTTCGAGAGGATTCCCGGGTCAACGGTAAAGACAGTAGTATCGTGCTTTAGTCCGGTCCACTGAAAATTCGTAAACGGATCGGCGCGAAATTGAAATTTTCTGACTTGCCAAGTCACCGGGTTCAGTTCAATGCCTTCCACCCAAGTAGCTCGAACATAAAAAATAGCGCCACCTACAGCGGCCAGAACCACCACCAACAATACGACCAGAAAACGAGTGGTAATCCCGGAACGAGCAGTTGGTCGAACTGTAATCTTGGAGCTACTCAAGCCAAGCTGTCCTGATAGTCAGGGGTGAAAGCCAAAACAGTAGTGCGGCACTGGGTCGCAATTGGTAAACTGGTTTTCAAGAAGCCGACAACAGGTTTTCTTATACCAAGTTAAACAAGAAATCGTACTTGCCCACCAACAAATTTTTAGTGAAGGTTGGTTATGCAGAACGGAATCAGACCCTATGGAAGTATTAGCATATCCCCGAAAGTAGGGGTTGTCCTAAGCCATTCTACCAAAAAGCGGCAATTTTTGCTTATTGCTGCCGCTCCCACAAGCCAGTCAATCCCCAAGGACAAACCAGCACCGATCGATGTCCAGCAACGACTCAAGCGCCTGGAGGCAGTTCTGTTTTTGTCTCCTCAAGGAATAACTAGTCGTCGCGCAACCGCCTTAGCAGACTTGGCGGACGCCACAGAAGTACGTACACTAATCCGCCAACTGAACCAACTTTATGACAAACAAGGGAAACCTTACCGAGTCGAGGAGGTAGCCGGTGGCTTTGCCATCCTGACTCGGTCACAGTTTGCTCCCTGGTTGCGTAAGCTGGCTTATATCCCGGGCGAGGTTCGGCTGGGGCGATCGGCATTAGAAACTTTGGCCGTAGTCGCCTATCGACAGCCGGTGCTTCGAGCCGATATAGAGGCCATTCGTGGGGTTGGTTGCAGTGAGCAGCTCAAGCAGCTCATGGAAATGGATTTGATCCGCATAGGTGGTCGCAGTGAAGAATTGGGAAGGCCCTACCTTTACGAGACAACCCAACGATTTTTGCAAATGTTTGGATTGCGATCTGCCGATCGCTTACCCCAGGTAGAATGGGACCAGCCTGTTTTACCCAACGAATTGTCATCTGAAGATCTCGCAGCAGAAACGGAAGTTAAGGAGTCTAAAGTGAAAAGAACAAACACAATAACGAAACTCAAAGGTGACCAAGAACTGGACGAACTATTGCTCGGTGCAACTGCTGCTGTAATGCCGCTGTCAGCCATAGATGACGACGATGATGACTTCGACGATGATGAAGATGACATGGACGACGACGACGAAGATCTGGACGATTGGGAGGATGACGAAGAACTCGAAGACTCAGACGAAGAAGATTCAGAAGACGAAGACGCCGATGATCTAGACGACGAAGAAGAGGAATGGGAAGAAGTAGACGATGAAGAGTCAGAGGATGACGAGGAATCAGACGAAGACGAGGATGACGATTGGGACGATGACGAAGACGACTGGGATGACGACGATGAAGAGGACGAAGATGATGATTGGGAGTAATCCCGGTTAGCCGCTGTCACAAAGAGTCGGATCGTAGATCGGCAACAGTCGAAAAATGGCAACTGGAAGGAAGCCAGCGCAGGTGAAGACGCTGGCTTCTTTTTTTCATACATGGGAGATTGATTGATTGCTGACCGGTGTCACCCTGACCTGTTTTCTATTTAGCTACCTGACGGTGTGGATCATCGAGCTGTGTCGTTTTATCCGGCCGTTTAGCTATCGACACGCCATTGCCGTATTCGGCATGCTGGCCGGATTGCTTGCCCACTCAATCTTTCTAGGCAACGAATTACTTTCGGAATCCTCCACTCGCGTGCTCAGCAGTTGGTTTCAGTGGATCGTCCTGGGTGCGTGGGGAATGGCAGTCGTTTGTACGATTCTGATCGTTCGCAATCCGGAAAGAAGCATCGGCCTTTTCTTACTGCCCATGATACTGGCATTGATAGGTCTAGCCAGCGCGATGAAGGACAGCCAGCCTTTTGCCTCTCAAACGGCCATCGATCTTTGGGGCCAGATTCATGGTGTTAGCCTGTTGCTTGGGACGATGTTTATCTGCCAAGGGTTGGCCTTTGGTGTCATGTACTTGCTGCAATCTTATCGCCTGAAGAGCAAGAAACGCTCAGGTCGGTTGTTCCAACTGCCGGCCCTCGAGTTCCTGCGATCCATGAATCGCTTGAATCTGTTTGTATCAGTGATCGCACTAGGGATCGGCTTGCTGTCGGGGGTCTTTTTAAATCTCAGCCGTCAGGGTCGCGTTGACTGGCTGAGCAGTGGAGTGTTGGTCAGTTTTGCATTATTCTTTTGGGTAGCGGTAGCTGCCATCCTGGAATACAGCTCTAAAGGTTCCCTGGGTGGTCGTCGTAGCGCTTATTTGAGCATTGCCAATTTCGTCTTTCTGTCAGTAGTTCTACTGCTGGTGTTTTTGGCCTCACACGGCCAAGCGGATCAAGAACAGGGCAAAGATGCCCAGCAGAAACCGAACACCCAAACATCCGTCGACATCCAGCGTCCGGCTGTTGGGGGAGGCAAGTAGTCCATGCACTGGAGCCTAGTGGGTTGGAGTCATCATCACACGCCGATCGAACTGCGCGAGCGGCTTAGCTTTTCGCAAACCCAAGCCAAACAGTTTTTACATGATTTGCAGCAGCAGTTTCCCTACATGGAAGCCGTTTTGCTGAGTACTTGCAATCGAGTGGAATTGTACTGTGCCGCCGAGCAGCGAGATCAACTTGCCAGCCAACCGGAACTTGTGCAACATGTGGCCCAGTTTCACCAGCTATCGATGGCCCAGGTGCAGCCACAGGTCAACCTGTTAAACGATTCACAGGTTATTGAGCATCTGTTCAAAGTAGCGGCCAGTTTAGACAGCATGATCCTGGGCGAAGCTCAGATCCAAGCCCAGGTGCGGACGGCCTATGATTGGGCCTGCCAGTTTGAAACAGCGGGCACACTGCTGCACCGCATTTTCCAACAGGCTACCGCGGTAGCCCGCCGCATTGCCCACGCGACGACCATCCATCGCCGCAGAATCAGCGTCCCCAGTGTGGCAGTCAGCGAGATTGCCACAGAATTTTTTGAAAGCTTTGACGACAAGAAAATTTTGTTGATCGGAGCGGGCGAAATGGGCATGGAAACGCTGCGATATCTTCAGGCCGAGGGAGCCAAGAACCTGAGCATCGTCAACCGCTCCAGCGGACGAGCCAAGGAGGTGGCACAGCAGTACGCAATCAAGTCGCACGCCTGGGAATTGCTGGACCTTCATCTGGCCGAAGCCGATTTGGTGGTGTCCACGCCCAGTTCGCCCGAAGTGATCGTCTCATTAAGTCGATTCAAACAGATTCGCGCCAGTCGCAATCATGCCGTACTGATCCTGGATTTGGCAGTTCCCCGAGATTTCGACCCACAGATTGCCGACCTGCCGGATACCTATCTGTACTCGGTGGATGACCTGCAACAGGTTTGTGATCGCAACAGACAGGCCCGTCAAGCGGAATGGCCTCAAGCCATGCAAATCATCCAGCAAGAGACGCAACGATTTTTGCAAGAGAGCCGACACGCCGGCAGCGGTCCGACGATCAAGAAATTACGAGACCAAGCCGACAGCATCAAGCAGGAAGAACTCAAGCGACTCCTGGATAAATTGAGTGTTCACCAACTGGATCCGCGCATCCAGCAAGAACTTAGCTATGCCTTTGATCGGCTGGTCAACAAGATCCTGCATCCACCGCTGCAATCGCTCCGCGACAACGCCGACAGTAGCCATCACGCCTCTCTGCTGGACGCTCTGAAGCGACTGTTTCAGATCCACGACTAATCAGTTAGTGCAACAGACTCGACGATAGTACATCGAAGGTAGATGTCAAAATAGGATCTCTTATCCAGTAGAATCCGGCCAGCGCGGGCACATCTAACGGGCCATGACACGGCGATAAGGTTGGCTTAATCAATCCCCTCGCGCAGCAGTACGTGGCAGGCGACGCAACTGGAAGTCAATTGATTAAAAGCCAGGTTGGCACCTTCGATGTTGCGACGTTTGGCATGTCGCATGAGTTCAGTGGTGGCCATTTCGAAGGTTCGCAGTTGCACTCGATAGTCGTCACTGCGGCGACGCACAAAGCCTTCGATGCGTCCCAAGCGTCGCATTTGATGAGCATCGATCTCCAGCTTTTCAAAATCGGCTTTGGTGAGATGTTCCAAGAGTGATTTTGAATACTCTAGCTTCTTGTCCATCCAAAAACTCATTGGCTGCTCCTGTGAGACTTGTGGTATGTCCTCCTGGTCCAACTGTCCAGCCGATTGAGTTTGCAAGCCGGTAGCCGATGGGCTCACCTGAGCGGCCTCTTGCCCAACCGACCAGAAAAGCGTGGATAGGCCAAGAGCCAAAACGCTAGCAATTCCTAAATGTTTCATCATTCACTCTCCTTAACAGCGTAAACCGCACATTCCCAGGTGGCAACCGGGATTCAATATACAATTCTATTAAGGATTTGGCCATCCAGAAATCGAAATGGCTATGACAGCTTTGAACGATTGACAGTGTACGGACGATTGACAAATTGATTGACGACAAAGCCTAAGATGATGCCTGCAAGTATCATCAGCAAGAAATAGGCAGGAGACTGGGACCAGCTCCAATTGTCTGTAAGTGTCGTACCTAAAATGCTTCCTAGCGTAGCAATAGGCAAGAAAACCGCAGCCAGGGTGTTCAGTCGAAGCGCTGCAACGGCCATCTGTTGAGCTGCTGTGGATTGTTCGGCGGCTTTGCGAATCATGGCTACTTCCATAGAGTTCTTGACATCCGCATGCAGCAATTCGGCTTGCCGGGTGGCGATCGGTCTAAACCTTTCCTCTCCCGGAGTTTGAGGGCGAGCGGGAAAAGGCGTAAAAGGTTAAGTTTACAGATTATCGCATGTTGGAGCCACAAGTCAGAGCGGTCAACCAGAGAAATCAGCCCTGCCAAAGCCGCATTGTCCAACTTACGCAGATGATCAGATATCGGTCTAATGTCGCCTATCGTGATTTCAAATCCCGGTTTCACCATTTCGTCAGCGCTAATTACCTGACGATTTCCACTAGGAGTATTTTCGATGACATCCAATCCTATCCGCCGACGCCTGGCACTGACGATTGTTTCTATTTTTTGGCTCAATCCTTTAGCTTTAGGACAAGAGGAAACCTGGACACCGCTTTTTGACGGAAAATCCCTGGAGGGCTGGGAACGAGTTGGCAACGAGAAAAGTGTTTGGGAAGTCAAAGAGGGAGCTATGACTGCTACCGGACCAGCCTCCATGCTCGTCAACACAACCGGACCTTACAAGAATTTTCGATATCGAGCTGAAATCAAAATCAGCGATGGAGGAAACTCGGGGCTCTACTTCCGAACGACACGCAGGCCCGGATTCACCGATGGCTATGAAGCACAGATCGACAGCACCCACAAGGACCCCATTCGTACAGGATCCCTTTACGGCATGTGTCACATTTATGACCAACTGGTTAAACCCGACACTTGGTTTCAGTATGAGATCGAAGTCCGAGATGATGTGTGGCGGGGACGCGAGCTAACTAGGATTAAGATCAAAGTCGATGACAAGGAACTGTATGAATTCATGGACTTTGACAAGACGTTCAAATCTGGCTATTTCGCCTTTCAACACCACGACCCGCAAAGCATCGTAGCCATTCGCAAAGTAGAAGTATTGCCACTGAAGGATTGAGTCTTCAAAACATCGTTGAATTCATTTTGACCGACGAAAACGCGGGTCGAGAGAGCGAGGCTGCCGCCGAGCGTTTGCGGCCCGGGATCACGCCTCCATAGCTTGTGAAAGTTGCGTGGTAGCCCAAGTAGGCTCCGCAGGAGCGTCGCTCTCCCGAAATCCGCAATCGCTCCTTCAACAAGACGATTAGATCGGTGGTCGGAAGCCACGCACCAAACAATCAAAGAATCATTGAATCGATCCGCAAACCGGACAATCTGAGCGACGGCGGATTTGCAATTGATGAAAGGACATCTCACGCAAATCATAACGTAACATCTTTGACAGTAACGGAGTGCCCATGCCGGTGATTAGCTTGACCACTTCAACAGCGGCCATACAGCCTACGGAACCCGAGACAGCGCCAAGAACTGGAAATTGTCGAGTCCACGTGGGTGGTGCTGAGGGATAGATGCACTGCAAACAAGGGGTTTGTCCCGGGATGATGGAGGTAAGCTGCGCTTCCAGTTCGTACATAGCGCATTCGACCAGCGGCTTGCGCTGGCAGACAGCCGCTGCGTTCATGGCAAATCGCTCGGGAAACAAAGGAGCACAGTCGACCACCAAGTCCGCTTGTCTAAGCAGTGTATCGGCATTGTCAGTAGATACATTTTGGTCGACGGCGACAATCTCCAATCTCGGGTTCAATTCCAACAGTCGTCGGCGTATCGACTGCATGCGAGGTTTTCCGATCCAGTCGTGAGTCATCAACAACTGACGATTCAAGTCACTTGGTTTGACGTTTCCGGCATGGGCCAACACCAATTTGCCAACACCAGCAGCCGCCAGTTGATATGCAACCACACCGCCAACGCCGCCCACTCGCGAAATCATGACGGAGGCGTTTTTGAGCTTCCGTTGACCCGACTCATCAAAGCCCGGAATCCACATTTGCCACTGATAAACAAATCCTTCGTGAACGGACAATTCAGGCAACACACCA
>DAIRSD010000003.1:0-40421 GCA_036804625.1 Aureliella sp.
AGCGTCCTTCTCTAAATGCTCCGCACTGGGCAAGCTGCTTAACCGGTAGGGCTGGCTGCTCACAATCTCGCGCACCAGCCTTTTAATCGACCAATCGTTTTGGATCTACTGAGCGGCTAGCCAGTCAAGCAATTCTGGATGTGTGGGGCGGCTGCCCAGGACTCCCAGGTTGTCTGGCGAAGCCACCAAACCGCGACCCAATAAATGATGCCAAATTCGGTTCACGATCACTCGCGAAACCAGTGGGTGCTTGGGATCAACCAGCGATTGAGCTAATTCCCAACGTCCCGATGAGCGCTCAGCCGGTGCCTGCCAGGGGGCTTGCGATTGAAATAGGCCGCGCGGGACCACGTCGCCAAGTCGATTCGGATTGCCTCGCAAATTGACGGCCGCATCACGTGCAGTCCCTTCAGAAGCAGCGGTTAATAGAGTTGCCGCCGGTTGCTGTTGATCTAATTGCTGCATTCGCTGAGCCAAACGCTTCAGTCCGTCAGCAGTCTCATCGCCCAGTAGCATTTGAGGGTTAAGTCGTATCAAACTTCGAACGACATCAGCCTGATGCAGCAAGTCAGCGGTTTGCGGATGACAAACAAACTGCAAGGACTGTTGCAGTCGTTTGATGGCTAAGTCTCGAAAAGCGCTGTAGTCCGTAGGTTCCGACCGCATCAGCGCCATCGCCCACGGATGCGGCTGGGCAGGTGGGGCGCGATCCGCAATCCGAACTTGCGAGATTTCGAACCATGCGCCTGGTTCCACTTCTAGAGACAAAAAAGCGTTATGGCCGATGTACTTCCGCAAATCGCCAGCATGAGTGACCCAGCCCCAATCGTGAGGTTGATCGATGGGTTTGCGCAGGTCACCAAAAAGCAGTCCGTGGAATTCACCCATAAAATAGTTATCCACGCAGACGACCGATTGAGTCGACTTGCCTCGCATCTCGAAACAAACGTGAGTTTCAGTCACCTTGAAATCTGGAGACCGTAGCGTAACGTACTGCTTGCGACCCCAAACACCGCTACGAAGAACGCCTGAGCGCTCAGGCAGCGGCATAGCCTCATCAAACCACTCAACGTTGGAGCCTTGGTTCAGCCAGTTCTCTGGACCAGCCGTTTCCAACGTCCAGCCTTCGGGTAATCCACTGTGAAAATCCGCTAGAGGCTGGCTATGGGCTTGCCAGTCAAGAAAAGCCTGCTCCATTTCAGATAACTTGTTTGAGAGGCCCCGCCACTGGTCGGCAAACTGAGGCTGGAAATCAACACCCGCTGACTGCTGCTGGATCAGTAGCCGCAAGGGATATAGCGGAGATTCCGGTGGTAATTGCTCTTGCAACTCCTTGTCAGCCATCGATCGCCACTGAGACAATTGAAAGTCTATCCAGCGCGAAACATCTTCGGAGCCAAGCGATTGCCAAGCATGGTTGACCGATTGATTTGCCGGGACCATTTCCTGCTGCATCGATCGTCGATGCTGAGCGATCCATCCATGAGGGTCGGTGATCGCATAGCGACGCCGAGTACTCTGCGCGATGCCCACCATGCCGTAATAATCGCTCAAGCTGATCGCATCGAATTTGTGGTCATGGCACCGAGCGCAAGCGACTGTCATACCCAGAAACGACTTCGAAAAGACGTCCACTTGGTTTTCGATACGTGTAGCTAGATCGCTTTTGATATCCACAGGTGCATGCACGCTATCACCCAGCCACCACCAACCCGTACTAGCCAGGCTGTGATCGATACCGGTCAACGGATGAATGCGTGGCGATTCAACTAAGTCGCCCACCAAATGCTCGATGATCATTTGTCGGTAAGGGATATCTTGATTCAGAGCGTCGACCACGCTGTCGCGGTAATGCCAAATGTGCCGAATAGGGTAATCAAACTCGTGCCCCAACGTTTCTGCATATCGCATCAGATCCAGCCAATGCCTACCCCACTGAACGCCGAACTGCGGCGAGGCCAACAAAAGGTCAACCTGCTGCCGATACGCTGATAGAAAGCCCTTAGACTCTAGCACGGTTTGAAACTGTTGCTGCTGCTGAGCCGATGGCGGTAGGCCGGTTAAGTCGAAGTGCAATCTTCGCAGCAATTCACCGGGTGACGCGGCTGGTGCCGGAGTTAGTTGATTCTGCTGCATCGTTTGAAAAACAAAGCTGTCGACAAGGCTTTGGCACCAGTCATGGCCATGTGCAAGAGTTGAATGAGTTGTTTCAATGGGATGCCAGGCCCAGTGCGAAGCGATTCGCTGTTGCTGCCAATTCTGAGTATCTTGATCGCTGGCTGGTTGTTTTGGCCAAGGAGCGCCTTGGCTCAACCATTTCTGCAAAATATCAACCTGAGTTGCCGAGAGCGGCTTTTCGGGTGGCATCTCAAGCGACTTGCGGCGCACCGCGTCCAGCAGGAGGCTTTTGTCAGGTGAAGCCAGATCAATTGCGGGACCACTATCGCCCCCAGCCAGGATTTCGTCGCGACTGTCAAGGCTAAGCCCACCCTTGACCTTGCCAACCGCTGTACTGTGGCAGCCGATACAATTCTCCAGCAGCAGCGGTCGCACATGTTTTTCAAAGAACTCGACTTGCGCCTCACCAGGCGCAGACTCCTGCTGACCTCGCGCATCATTTCCTGTGAGAAGAACTGTCACGCTGACTAAAAGGCCAAGCTCAACAAGTTGTCGATACAAAACCATGCACTTACCTTAAACAGAATATTCACATCTTAATACGCCCCTTGTCATCATACACAATTTTATCTGTATGTTGATCAATTCAAGGGGTCAAAATCAAACGTCCTGGCCAGCAGTGGCAGGATAAGATGACTGTTGAAGTCGATGAAGAAATTGGGTTAGTTTCTGCACGCAAGCCGATAATTCCTCGAGTTTCTCTCGGTTGGCTAGTACAATAGTTCCGGACGAGACAAACAAAAAAGTGGCGGGGGTATCCCCCTGAGCCCAGCATGAAAGCTCTACTATTGACAACGCTATGAACTCACGAAAATCGATGACTCCGCAACCTCCGTTCGAGCGGGGAATGGGTGCGAAAGCCGTGGCTTCTTGTGCAGCTCTGACGTGTGATGGCACTCGGGAGTTGCCGGAAGCTATTTTGAAACGGCGTACGTCGCACCCGTTGGTCTATCGCAATCGGATCCAGCAATTGGTGGGCAAGCCACGGCTGGGCGACTGGGTTCGAGTCAGCCATTTAGAGACCGAAAGCGGACAACCCGAGCATTTTGCGTATGCACTGTACAATCCGAAGTCGGAAATAGCGTTGCGAATTCTTCGATGGTCCGATCAACCACCTGACCAGACTTTTTGGGATGGTCTATTGGATCGTGCAGTCAGCCTACGCACCGAGACATTGCGGCTGGATGATACGACGGACTGTTATCGAGTGCTTCATGCGGAGGCGGATGGATTCCCAGGCTTGGCCGTGGATCGTTATGGCCGGATTTTAAGTGCCGAAGTGTTCAGTTTGGCGATGGCACCACGTGTTCAAGAAATTGTGGAGCGTTTGGGGCAACGCTTGGGGACTCAGCATTGGCTAATCAGTCCTAGTCCGCACTGTTTGAGCCAAGAAGGCTATGAACTGGCCAGTCGACATAGTTCTCAGATGCCATACGAAGTGATTGTCACCGAAAATCAGACTCGATACAAAGTCCACTTTGGAACCGGACACAAAACAGGTTTTTTTTGCGATCAGCGTGATAATCGACTTAGGCTATCCGAACTTTGCAACGGACGCAGTGTCTTGGATCTGTGTTGTTACACCGGTGGATTTTCGGTGATGGCGGCAAGCCGAGGGCAGGCAAGCGAAGTGATTGGAGTCGATTTGGATGAGGCACCACTGCAGGTCGCTCGGCAAAATGCAGCCTTGAACCAGGCAAAGATCAAGTTCACTCAAGCCGATGCCTTTGCTTACATGCGTGATATGCTGCGCATGGGAAGGCAGTTTGACATTGTGGTGCTTGATCCGCCTAAACTGATTCGCAATCGGGCGGAAATGGAAGAGGGCACTCGAAAACATTTTGACCTGAACCGACTAGCCATGCAGTTGGTGGTGCCCGGCGGGCTAATGCTGACCTGTTCATGTGCTGGCCTGCTGCCAGATGCTGAATTTACTCGACTGGTTCGGTCCGCTGCAAGAACAGCATTCTTGCCTTCGACACTGAATCCTCATCCTACACCTCGCAATATGCAAATTCTTGCTAAAGCAGGTGCGGCGGCCTGCCATCCGGTGTCTGCTAACTGCCCTGAGTCTGAGTATTTTAAGAGTTTGTGGCTGCGGCTTTAAGCGTTTACGATTATATTTTGTAATCGGTCGCGGTGGCTTGGCATCCTCATGCCGGGCGGTGCTACCAGGTATTTGCACTCTTGGTTTATCAGTTACTAACGAGCTTTTCAGATGACTTCGACTCAACAAATCAATCAACTTACACAGGTTCCGGATCGTCGTGGTCGTTTTGGGGAATTTGGCGGTCGTTTTGTGCCCGAGACTTTGACTCGAGCATTGGACCAGTTGGTCGCCGAATACCAGGCTGCCAAAGCAGACCCCAAATTCCAGGCAGAGCTGGATCTACTGCTGAAAAATTTTGTGGGGCGGCCTTCTCCCCTGTATCATGCCAAGCGCTTAAGCGATATGGCTGGCGGCGCGCAGATTTGGTTTAAGCGAGAGGATCTGAATCACACGGGTGCTCATAAAATCAACAACGCACTAGGTCAGGCGCTCTTGACCTTGCGCATGGGTAAGACTCGGGTGATTGCCGAAACTGGGGCAGGGCAACACGGTGTGGCTACAGCGACAGCTTGTGCCCATTTCGGGTTGAAGTGTGTAGTTTTTATGGGTGCCGAGGATGTGAGTCGTCAACGCCCGAACGTCTTTAGTATGAATTTGATGGGAGCCCAGGTGCAACCGGTGACCAGCGGTTCACAAACGCTGCGCGATGCGGTGAATGAAGCCATGCGAGATTGGATGGCTTCGGTCGAGGATACTCACTACATTATCGGATCGGTGATTGGACCACATCCGTTTCCCATGATGGTACGCGATTTTCAGTCGGTGATTGGTCGCGAAGCTCGCGCTCAGTGCTTGCAGACTCTTGAGCGGTTGCCGGATATGGTTGTGGCTTGTGTTGGAGGCGGCTCCAATGCGGCTGGCATGTTTTATCCGTTTATCCAGGATGATCAGGTGCGACTGGTGGGTGTTGAAGCCGGCGGGCGATCGTCTGAACCTGGTCAACACGCTTCACCACTGACTTATGGTAGCCCTGGTATCCTGCATGGGACGCTTAGCTATGTCATGCAGGACGACGACGGACAGACGTCGCCGGTACACAGCGTTTCAGCGGGCTTGGACTATCCGGGGGTGGGCCCGGAGCATAGCTTCTGGAAGGACCAAGGTCGAGTCGAATACACGATGTGCCGTGATGATCAAGCGCTACAAACCTTTGACAAGGTAGCTCGGATGGAAGGCATCTTGCCAGCGCTGGAGTCTTCTCATGCGGTTGCCAAGGCTATCGAATTGGCAAGTCAACTATCTAGCGACAAGGTCGTGTTGGTGTGCTTGAGTGGTCGCGGTGAGAAAGACGCCGCCGAGATCGCTCGCTTGACAGGCCGCGATTATTAATAACTTTCGATTGAAATAGGAAATTATGTCAGCCATAGATGATCGTTTTGCCGAGCTTCGACGCCAAGGCAAGAAAGCGTTTCTGCCATTTATCACCGCTGGAGATCCCTCATTGGCGTTTACGGCTCAACTGCTGCAACTCTTGCAAGAGGAGGGTTGTGCGATGGCTGAAGTGGGTATTCCGTACAGCGATCCTATCGCCGACGGTCCCGTGATTCAGGATTCGTATACTCGGGCTTTAAGCGCGGGTATTCGTCTATCTGATATCATGCAGACCGTGTCGCAGGTCAGTCAGCAGCTTTCGATGCCTGTCTTATCGATGGTCAGTTACTCGATCATTCAGCGCGTCGGAGCGGAGAGATTCTTGAAGGACTCGCAAGAAGCTGGTTTTGCTGGCTCGATTGTGCCCGATCTTCCGGTTGAAGAATCACACTTGCTGCGATCGCTATGTCAAAAGGCCGACTACAGTCTTGTGCATTTGGTAACGCCCACAACATCGCAAGAGCGCATGTTGCAGATCGCTGAAAATTCTAGCGGTTTTATCTACTTTGTATCGGTCACTGGGATCACTGGCGAACGTCGGGAACTGCCCGCCGACTTGCTGGATCGAGTTAGTTGGTTGCGAGAGCGCACGACGCTGCCAATTTGTATCGGCTTTGGCATCAGCCGAGTGGAGCATGTACGGATGTTGGCCCCGGTAGCTGATGGATTAATCGTCGGATCGGCCATCGTTCGCACGATGGCCCAGCATGCCGATCCACAGCAAGGATTGGCGGCCGTACGCGGGCTGGTTAGAGAGTTGCTTACCGCATTAAGCGAAGTCGGATCGGCAACACGCTAGGTCACCAACGGTTCCTAAGCTTGCTGATTCGATACAACCCAATCAAACGGACTAGGCACCAGCATCAGCCCGCGAAATTTAGCCGCAGGCTCAGGCCATTCGACCCGCACCCGCATTGGGACTATACTTAAGGGAGCATGCAGGAAAGGTAATCCAAGGCAAGGAGGCGAAGACTTAGTGTAATTCTTGAGTATCGAGCCTAACAATGACCAAGCCCTCCGCCGAAGCTTCAAGCCAAGTCCACGATGCACAGCAGTCGTCTACTCCAGCACGCGCCGGACGCAAGTCGACCTCCAAATCAGCCTCTGGCAATGGAAAGGCAAGGCGAGTTGTCGACGGAGATCGATCACCCCTTCTATCCCCGGATCAGATCGAAAACTTTGAAGTCAATCAGGCAACCGACGGCGCGCAAGCTGCAATTATCGAGGCCGTTAACTCCATCGTGCGCAGTAACTCGGCTTCAGAGATTCAGACGCTGGCTAACTCGCTGCGAACAATTCTCAGCGGTGCATCGCCGGATGACGCAGCTGTTTTACATCAAGTGCTTAACGAAGTCTCGCCAGGCAAGAATACGCTTGTCCACTCAGATGCCGAACTATCGGCTGATTGGCGGGAAGGCGGCTATCCTTACAAAAATCTGCTCTCGCGCAAGTCCTACGAAAAACATAAGTACCGATTGCAGGTGGAACTACTCAAGCTACAAGCCTGGGTAAAGGCTACCCAGCAAAAAGTGGTAGTCCTGTTCGAAGGTCGCGATGCGGCAGGCAAAGGAGGAACGATCAAGAGATTCATGGAACACTTGAACCCTCGCGGTGCTCGAGTGGTCGCGCTGGAGAAGCCTAGTGAAGTAGAACGTGGTCAGTGGTATTTTCAGCGTTACGTGGAACATCTGCCGACTGCCGGCGAAATCGTGTTGTTCGATCGTTAGTGGTATAATCGGGCTGGCGTAGAGCGAGTGATGGGCTTCTGCACCAACGAAGAATATCAAGAATTCATGCGCCAGGCACCCGAGTTTGAACGCAACCTCGTAAGGAGCGGTTTTTATTTAGTTAAGTTCTGGTTTTCGGTGAGTCGCGATGAACAGCGGCGGCGGTTTGAAGAGCGGAAGGCTCACCCGCTCAAGACATGGAAACTTTCTCCTGTTGACTTAGCATCGCTAGATAAGTGGGATGCTTACACTAAGGCCAAGCAGTCGATGTTCTTTTACACAGATACCGCAGATGCCCCATGGACTGTGATCAAATCGGATTGCAAGAAACGTGCTCGGCTGAACGCCATGCGATACATCTTGCATCGATTGCCATACGCCAAGAAAGATGTGGCGGCCATTGGGTCGGTCGATCCTTTGCTGGTAGGTCGAGCGCACATCGTGTATGAGCAGGGTGAATTGCCCAATCCGTTTTCGGCAACCTAGTCGAATTGTTACTTACCCAAAGCTGCTGGGGGGCTTGGTGCGCAGCCACTGATCAGCTTCCTCCGGTGTCATTCCCCTGGCAAGCATTTCTCGCTTGAATTCCAATTCCTCGCGCATGCAGTAATACTTACGGATCTGGCTGGCGACGTACCAATCTTGGCTGCCTAATCACGATTTAGAAAAACTTCCATCATTGCTTTCTAAAGCGATCTACTAGCCAAGTCGAGGCCACAATCAGCATCTGGCCCGGTCCATAGGTCAGCCATACCGATTCGCTTCGAAAGGGAAATGATCCACGAAACAGGCCAACCGCCAAGATTAGATCGCTGATCAAAAATAGGGCGGCACCTAGCGCCAATGGCCAAACAGGGTGGCGATGCATTGCCATGGCCGTTGCCAAGCCAGCGGTACCAGCAAGCAGCATCGTGTAACCCAAGGCCGGCCAAAGCAGCGGAGTAGGTGCGGGAGCCATATAAACCACTGTGTACCAGCCAACCACCGCCACTACCTGCCAAAACAGAATCGAAATTATCACTTTGAAGCTCTTCAGTTCGGCAAAGCCTTTCAGAACTTCAGACATACCCTTCATGTAGATAACATGACCAATCCCAAAAGCGATGATGGCTCCTAGAGGCGGCTGAATTTTCGGAATGAACGTTAGCAAATTGGCATTAAAGAAATCGCCAACAGTCCCTAGGAACATACCGATTGCGATTAGCAACGCGTATCGCCGTGAGCTTTCACTCAACTGCAGCCATGCCAGAATGCCGATTACCACCAGCGTCATGGATGATCCCATGCGCCCCACGGCTCCCAAAATGTAACCACCTGTGTCGGGCTAAAGGCGAGCTGCCAATAGTCCTCCAATCAATAATACAGCCCACAGTTTTAATAGATTGTTGCGTGGTCGCAAATCGATTTCGGGTTCTTTTTGACGTCGCACGGCTAAGCCTCATGAGTCAATTGCGGACTGAAGGGAACTATTGAGATAAAGCATTGGAGATTGTAACAGATTTTTCTGAACTCTAGTCCTTCATTTGCTCGATTCGAAAGAAGTAAACGCTGGATTGCGGCAGCGAAAAATCTTCTGATGTCTTCTGATCCGTAAATGAGCCGATTATCGCCCCTTGGCTGGTTGTCCAGCGATAGCCGCCGATCGAATACATACTCATAGGCTTCTCGGCTCTTGCGTAGTCATGCCAACTGCTACCTGCATCGCGACTAACCAAACAGGCCAATCGACCCTGATCGCTGCCCACCATGTAAAGCGTTTGCGCATTGTCTGGATCGGCCACAAAAAATCCGTCCAGGCCGGTGATCTGGATCTGCTGGCCAACCACTTTGGGATGCTGGTCCAATTCTCGTTTCCCGGTACTCAGTGAGTAGCGCATGTAGTGCTGACGGGGTGGTTGAGTTTGAGCAAGATACAAAGCGTGCCAGTGTTCCGCCGTACTCATGCTGCTGGCCAGCCAGGTGTGAACATGGAATTCATCATCTAAGCTCACTCTATGTGTAGGCCCGGTGTCATCAGCCACCATTGGAATCGGCAGCGGTTCATTCGGTTTAGAAGGATCAATCGGCCAAGTTCGAAACGTATCACCGCCATCGGTCGAGTAAAGATGATGGATATCCCAGTACAGGTACTCACCGTGCTTGACTGTGGTCCAGGCTATTTGCAAAATGCCATCGCTGGTCAGTGACAGATGTGGATACTGAAGAGCCGCATTGGGACCATCCCTCAATAGAGTTCGAGAATCCAGCAAACTGCCGTCTAGTCGTAGCCGATGGAACGTGTTGTTGTGGGAGAAAAAATAGAGCAGCCCTCGGGGCTGGTCAATTAGCGCCGCGTACTTGCCAGCCGCCCCACCTGGTATTCGCGTTGTGCTTTCCAGCCGAGCTTCAGATTTTGGCGCAGCTACCAACCACCGGTCAAGGAAGGCATCGCCGCTGACAAAATCTACCCGGATCATGTATAGCTGGCCTAGCTGGCTGACCTCAAGCACCGGCGGATTCGTAGCCGCAGTATCTTCGGCGACAGTCTGAAAGCTAGCACCTCCATCCAAGCTGCGAGATAGCCGCCAGGCTTGCTGTGTATACGCTTCGTTGCGAGTCCTTAGATGAGTCATAAAAATTTGGCCATCCAGTTCTACAACTTTCATGTTGTGACTCTGAAAGGTAGCGTAGTGAATCACTGGTTGATCCACAAGTGTCAGTTGAATCGCTCCTGGCCAATTCGCCTCCTTGGATTGCTTTTCCGCAGCCGGTAACTTTCCAACCTCAAGCGTCTGTACGAAACAGATCCACAAGACAAGAGAAGCAACAGACCAACTTGATTGCATGGATCGGAAACGACTGCGAATCATCGAAGGCAACTTTCTTGTTTGGTTATTGCGGTTGTGAGCTGTCAGAATTGGCTGAGCCGTCGTTGTGAGCCGGCTCTGTGCCCAAGCCCGGTATCTGGTGACTTTCAAACTCGGCGATCGCTCTCGCACCGGAAGGTATCTGAGCAAAGACCATCAGTTTATTTAGCGGCTGGTTCTCGGGTGGAAAATTCTGGTTACCCTTGGTGTGAAAGAATTTCAGCGGCACAACTAGCTCCTCACCAGACTGTAATGGCTGGTGGTGGTAATAATAAAACTGTTCGTTGATGGACATGTTTACGTTTTGCCATGAGTCCGCAGTCGGGTTCTTGATAATCAAACTTGGCAGCTGTCGAGGCTGGACGCCTTCATTGGCGATCCAATTGCGTTGTCCCACTGATACTTGAACGTCCATTTGGGGATCCGGGGTAGTGGGTACAGAAAAATATAGCAGAACCACGAACAGAAAAGGAATGATCGTCAACGAGATCAAGCCGATGGTCAACTGTCGATTGCTAAGCGTCCAGGGTAATTGGGCGGCAGGCGGTGATGAGGTCATGACTCGTGAAATTTTATCAAAGCGGAGCAAGCAACAACTGAAAAGGTAAAGTTTGTGACTTTGCGCCATCATGGAAAGCCCCCCAAGTAAAATTGTTGAGCTTCAAGATCAAAATTGCTTCAGATTTGGTGCCGTATCTTGGCTATGCGACAAGACGTGACGGGCCTGTAGGACAAGCTGCTTGAAGAGACGGCGAGTGGACCGGTGAGTCGTCTAGGCCAGAAGAGTGTGGTTTCAGAAGATTGGCTTGGCGAGGGCTTTGACGCGACAAGACAAAGGCGTATTCGGCACCAAATAGCAGGATATTGACCCCCCAGTAGAACCAAAGTAACAGGCCGATAAACGAACCGATGGCTCCGTAGGCCGTCGTGTATTGGTTGCCAATGACAAAGGAGCTTAATACTTGCCGACCGATTTCCCAAATCGCAGCCACCAGCAAACCCGATCGAAAAGCCACACCAGCATGGATCGGACGCTTAGGCAACCAGCGGTAAAGTGCGCCGAACGCCAAAGCATTCAGTAGGATCGTGATGACGCTGTCCAGTGACGACAAAAGATAGGCTGCAGTCAAGTGGTGGCTGCTCAGCCAACGACTCAGCCAAGCAACCGCCATGTTGGTCAAGAAGACTCCAAATATCGTCCCACCAACGCCCGCCAATAAAAAGAATGCAGACAATCTCCTGCGTAGTAAGTGGGTCGATGCTCGTAGCCAATTCTGTTCCGGCGGAATAGGTAGACGCCAGATTTTGTCAAAGGCTCTTTCAAACTGATAAAACACTCCGATAGCAGCCAGCAGCGTGGTCAACATACCGATCGGACCATTGGCTAAAGATTGCTTCTGAAACTCATCCAGCACATCGCTAATTTTGGCTTCTAAAGACGGGGAACAATGTTCGGCAGCGATTGATAGTATCTGTTGGTGAGCGTCATTTCCAAGCTTGGAGTACCGCATGGCCAGACCCAAGCCGCCGGTCAGTAGAAGTAGCATGGGAAACAAGGATAGCGCCATGTAATACGAGACCGCCGCAGCCAAAGACGCACCGTCGTCACGCTGCCACCGCCGAAATGCGATCAGCATGTTACTGCCAACCAACTTCAAATATCGAATCGTCAGGCGCGAAAGCCCTACAATCGAAAGCGTGTCAACTCGGTTCTCGTTTTCCAAAATTCTCGCCCGTGGACAAACTGCGTGGACAAACTGCGACCTCAGTCTACTCAAACCATGGTCCCGGCCTTTTGAAGACAATTCTCTGATGTCGAATCGCTTTTAGTCTTAGCAGTCCTCCTAAGGCAAGTGCGGAGCGCGACGAGTCTAGGCAATGTACAAAAAGCGTAGAAAGGGATGGGCTGCTGGTTGGCGAATAAGCGTGCCGGATCATTAGCCCGACTAATAATAAGTAACGCGAAACGCTAGCAATACCTTTCGGGCAGCAGTTTGCGCGGATGGCTAGCTTAGAATTCATTGGTTACGAGAGTCCAATCATCACAGAAAATTATCATGAAAGAATAGTTAATTTTGCAGTGGTGGTAAGAGTCTAGGCTGACTACATTCTTCTCCTTCGAATTACAGTAGTAGCCAGTCACAACAGTATGTTTCTCCCTGTGCAGGATCGTGAAATGGAACTGTTACTAATCAACACCTCAAGGATCTGTGGAAATGCTCAGGCGGAATCATCGTCTCTTCAGAAGAAACTTCACGCGCCACGTGCGATCCAGCTTCCGTGCGCGCCTTTATGTTCCTGGAATTGAACGGCTGGAGGATCGATCTCTACTGGCAACGCTAGGACTAGGCGATCTGGTCTTTACCGGCTACCAAGCATCACCCCCAGACAAGATTTCGTTTGTACTACTTAAAAGTATCGATAGTGGTACGGTCCTAACCATCACTGACAACGCCTGGACCGGCGCTGCGTTGTCGACCAGCGAAGGCAACAGCGTGATCACTTTTGGCGGTTCCTTCGCCGCCGGGACTCATTTCAACTATGATGCCACGCGTGGTTCCGGAGCCAAGTGGGCCGTTGGGGCAAGCACCACAAACATTTCTGACGTTACCAGCGGAACCTTTGCGTTAAATGCTTCCGGTGATAACCTGTTTGCTTACAACGGTTCAACGGCACCCACGACGGGTACCAGTTCCGCTTGGGTGTCGGCGTTCGCCTCCAGCGCCTTTCTGACGTCGGGTTCCTCAACAGCCAGTCTGACCTATTTGCCAGTCGCACTAGCGTCGGCTACTACCAGCTTTTCATTGGGGCTAGCCAGTGGAGCTTCGAATCAGAATGGTGCGTACACAGCGTCAAGCGTCACCGGAACGGCTGCTCAAATTCAGAACGCTGTCTACACGATCGGGAATTGGACAACCTTTACGGCTGCTGGTAGCCAAGCAATTCCTCCAACGGCAACGTTCTCTGTACAGACGACCGGAAACAATGCTCCGACCGGTCTGACGTTATCCAATGCAACGATTCAGGAGAACGCTGGCAGCAATGCAGTGGTGGGTTCCCTGTCGACCACGGATCCCGACGTAGGCAACACGTTTATTTATGCGCTAGTGTCAGGGACCGGCAGCACCGATAACGCCAGCTTTAATCTGAGCGGCAATATCTTGCGAGCCATCAATACACTGGATTTCGAGACTAAGAGTAGCTACAGCATCAGAATACGAACCACGGATCAGGGTAGTCTGTTTTTCGAGCAGTCGTTTGTGATTCAAGTCATCAACATCAACGAAACGGTCAACCTGAGACTGAACGAGCTAAAAGTCAATCCGCCAGGCAGCACCACAGAAGGAGACAAATTCCAGTACGTTGAACTGCTGGGATCAGCCGGTTTGTCACTTAACAACACCTTTCTTGTGATGCTCAATGGCAACGCTGGCATGACGGGTGTGGCCAGCTATGTGATCAACCTTTCTGCGCATTCGTTGGGCAGCAACGGTCTGTTGATGATCAAAAGTCCCACCGGTGGTCACGGTTCAGCATCCGGTACCACCGTTGTCACCGATCTGAAATTCGATCAACCGGGCGGTGCTCTGAGCAAACTGTCGGTTACCTTTTATCTGGTTAGTGCCACAAGCCCATTGGTTCAAGGAAATGATTACGATCTGAACAACGACGGAGTGATCGACAATCTCCCTATTGGATTTACCATCATCGATCATGTAGGCTGGTCGGATGGCGACGTAGGTGACTTAGTTTATGGCGGAGTGGCATTGACTCAGACTCAAGGCACTCCCGACGCGGCAACAAGGATAGTCGGGAATTCGTCAATCGCAGTGTCAGCCTGGTTTAATGGCGACTTGGAGGATACTGGCAATTTGCCTGCTCAGCTTGTCTACGACCCAGCTCGCGGTAGTACGAATCTGCCTGTAACTCCAGTTGTTGCCTCACTGACACCGGGTGACACCAACTATGTCAACCCAACGTCCGTTACCACGGACCTGCGCATCGTCAACTACAACCTTGCAGCAGGCTCAGCGCCCAACATGCTTAGGCCAGGGTTGGACACTATTCTACAAGCGATTGGCAGTGAAGTCGTGGGAGGTGTTTCCAGACCCATCGATTTACTGGCTATGCAGGAGATTTACAGTCAAGCCAACACATCTGCAGCGGTGGCTAGCCTACTGAATGGAATCTACGGAGCCAGCATCTACGCTCATGGGATTGTCAATGGAGACACTACGGGTTCCGGAACGTTAGGTGTCGTATTTAATACCTTGACGCTTCAGTTGCTAAATGAATCCACCGTGGGTTTTACCAGCGTCAATGGTCAGCCAAGACAAACGCTACGCTACCACTTCCAACCTGTCGGTGGGGGCAGTTCGACCGATTTTTATGTATACGTAAGTCACTGGAAAGCTTCGGACGACCAAGAGAGCCGGGATAGGAGGCAGGTTGAAGCCCAGGCCATTCGCAGCAACGCCGACGCGCTGGGGCAAAACAAGAATATTATCTACGTGGGCGACTACAATCTTTACACCAGTGCCGAACCGGCCTTTCAAACCATGATCGGCGCTGGCAACGGCCAAGCTTTTGATCCTATCAATCGATTGGGCAGTTGGAGCGACAACCCCAGCTTTATCGACGTGTTTACTCAGACACCAGCAGCTTCGGCATCGCCTGGCTTGATCGGCGGTGGCCTGGATGATCGTTTTGATTTTCAGCTCATCAGCGGAGAATTGACCGATGGCATCGGACTAGACTATCGGGCCGGTAGTTATCGCGCCTTCGGAAACAACGGATCGGTCTCAATCAACTCCAGTATCAACAGCCCAAGCAGTACCGCCCTGGCTGGACTGACAAATCGGACCACGGTGCTGAATCTATTGACGACCGTCTCGGACCATATTCCGGTCGTAGCCGACTATAGGCTGACCGCTGCGATTGTTGTAAACCAACCACCGGTGGGCACGGACAAGACGGTCGTGACCGACCAGAATGTTCCTTATGTTTTTGGCGTCGATGATTTCGGATTCACTGACCCAAACAATTCACCCGCCCATTTTTTGGATTCCGTGGTCGTCAGCAGCCTGCCCACTGCTGGCTCGCTGACGCTAGGCGGTTCCCCGGTTATCGTGAATCAGGCCATCGCAGTAGCTTCGATTACTGCTGGAGACCTAGTATTCACACCTGAACAGGACGGCAGTGGCGCTGCTTACACCTCTTGGACCTTTCAAGTTAGAGATAATGGAGGCACCGCCAATGGTGGCGCGAACCTTGACCCCTTACCAAAAACGCTGACGATCAACGTCGACCCACTAGTCTTACCATCCGTGCGCATCAACGAAGCTTTGGTGAATCCAAGTGACGCCGATGACGCGCGTGAGTTCATCGAACTGATCCGTTTGTCACCATCGGATAATCTGGAGAACGTGTGGTTGATTGAATTGGAAACGGATAGTCCAACAGCGCGGGGCGCCGTTGACTTTGCCTTGCCATTGTCATCTGCCAGTTTCGGCTCCAACAATCTCCTGTTGATCGGCGAAAACTACGAAACTTCAACTCCCTATGATCTTCCTGCTGCTACAGGTCGATTGAACCTGAACCGCCCAGGCTCACCTCGATTTGAAAACTCGGCCAGTCTGTTGCTGGTCTACAATTTTACAGGGACTGTGGGTGTTGACTACGATACCAATGACGATGGATTGTTGGATTCTCAACCTTGGGCAGCCGTCATCGATGCGGTTGCGTTGGCAGCCATCAATGAACCCGCATACATTGGCGGAACCAGAGTTCTCAATGCAAGCGGCATCGGTGTGGTGGATGCGGTAGTTCGTTTTTCCGGCGATTCCTCAGCCTCCAGTTCGGCAGCCTGGTACGGGGGCGAGGTGCTGGACACAGGCAACGGTGCTTTGGATCTTCAGTTCCAAGCAGCACCGAACCGAACGACGAATTTCCCAAGCGGTGGCGTGTTAACCCCCGGCCGCCCAAACACCCTTCAGGCCAGCGCTGAAATAGTTGGCCAATATGTCTATCATGCGAATTCTAGCTTTGCAGAGATTGGCATCGCTCAGGCCATCGATGCTCGCGCATTGCTTGCCAAAGAAGGCTCGACGCCGCAACTGCTCGGCCTAAACAATCTGATTAACTCAACGCGAGGTATCAATGGCTTGGTGTTTGATATCAATAATCTGCCTGGAGCGGTAACTGCAGGAGACTTTGTTTTTCAAATGAGTCCCACGGGGGCCTTTGGCGAAATTGTAAACCCTGTTGGTAGCTGGGAAGTTGCTCCTGAACCAAGCTCCGTGACCGTGCAGGGCGGCACTCCCAGCCGAGTCTTGGTAACCTGGCCCAACAACACCATCGCTAATCGTTGGCTACGAGTCACCGTGAAAGCCAATGCCAACACAGGACTAGCCGCACCGGAGGTCTTCTACGTAGGCCATCTGCAAGGCGAGTCGACCGGGCCGGACGGAGGTAAGTTTACAGTGCTGGTCGCAGACATCTTGGCGATTCGAGCTGCCTTGACACAGAGCGCAGCGGCAAGCAGCATCGTGGATCTGGACAAAAGCGGTGTCGTGTTGGTCGCAGACATCCTGGCCGCCAGAAGTCAATTAACGCAAGAATTAACACAAATTACTATTCCAGCCTCCGGCGGCGGAGGCGGTGGAGCATTTGCTGAGGATTCGCAGTTGATAAGCGAACCTTTACAGCAGGAATACCAGTTTGATTTATCGAACCAGATGTTGAATGCAACGCCTGCTCAAGTTGCCAGCGTTCAGAGACAACTCGAGCTGCCCACTGGAGCACCGGCTAGACGCGGTGTTCACGCCGTGAACAATACCAGCTCCCATCGGTCAGTTCGCGACTTAGCGCTAAGCACGTGGAACCTGCCACCACGTCGCAGCCTGAAACTCTTGGAAACGTCGAATAGCGCGTCGCGAGCACGACTAGTCGACCTCCTGTTCGACTCGGTATCGGAATTTGCAAGCGACATCGGATACTTCTAGCTGTTTGCCGGTACTATACCAGTAAATTCGGAATGCTTGGAAACTGTCGGTTTAATCTGCCGCCACGCTTTCGCGTCCGGTTGTTTGATACAAGACTGAGATTCACGTAGCGCTAGGCTTAGTACTGCGTAAGTGCGAGTTATCACAAAACGGTGCGTGAGCGCATAACTTGCACTGACAAAGTCGATACTCTTTTTTCCGTGTAACGCTAAATCGGACGGGTTGAAACTTGGTTCCGTGGTGTGAACCGTCGCAGAAGGGCTGGGCTTTGCTGTGGCCGCATACGCAATAAAGGTAATCGCCTGGTTCCAGTGTTAAGACGGCCGGTTCATTAACAGTGGTGGCCTGCCATTGATAGTCTCGCGATAGCTCCGAACCCACTTTGTCGGACTTGATCAGTGGATAAAACGTTTGCGATTGCCAATTATCCTGCGGATCACAGGGTATTCCATACTCCTTGGGATACGCATGAACAAACGTAGCAGTACCAAAAATTTGATCCCAGATGGAAAACATGTTGCCAAAATTGCCATTCGGATTGCCTATCCCATCAACTTTCGAAACAGCATGATGCGCGTGATGAAAGGCTGGGGTAATGACGATCCTTTCAGCGATTCGCAAGAAGGGTTTCAGCGCCGAATGCCGATGAAAAAAACTATCCCAAGTGATCAAGCTGTGCGATGAAATGATGACCAGTTGTTTCAGCACGATTCCGATTGCAACAGGAACACCTCCGCCAACAAACGTGTACACACCAAGCCACCAAATGTTAGGCATCAACATATAGTAGTAGATAGCCTGACGATAGGAGACCAACAATCCCAGTTCTGTAGCGGTATGATGAGCGCGATGAAGTTTCCACAACCACTTGTACTCGTGGGCGCTGCGGTGATACCAATATTGCAACAAATCATCAACCAAAAGAAATAGCAGCAAGGAAAACCAAAATGGCCACCTGCTAACACTACCTTCGGCCCAGGGTATTGCTCGACTTAGAATGGCCAGTGTCAGCACAACGATCAGAGGTTTGGTCAAGCCCATCAAGATCACCGTATTGATCGACTCGACCAGTAGATCCACCTTGTTGCGTTTGGAGTTAGCGAAGCAACCTAAAGCCGCCTCAAGCAAGCCAAACACGACCAAGATGCCAACGACTAAAGCTTCATGCTTATCGGCCACGAACTGAATCATTGGTAACATTTTTGGGGTTCCGCATGGCGAGCGCTACAAAACATCCGGATCAAAAACACTTCCATCATCCCGAATATATAGAACACTAAGTCTGACAACAGCGAATCTTTTGCTCAACATACATCAAGTCCTTCGCGACGGGGTGGCTCCGGTGCGCCTTCAATGGGAACCCCCTGGGTCTGAAAAAACTCCTCAAAGGCACCAAAGCGATCCAGCCGAAACGCTTCCGCCATCCGTCCTTCGCCTAGATGATGCCTTGCCGCGACCGCCGACGCATTCATCGTCAAAAATTGTGTCAGCAATGGTCGTAGATCACCTTCGATTGCGGCTTCCAACTGCGGAATGCGGCGGCCCCACGTCTCGGCTTGTAGTCGCAATTGATTCACCAGATTCCGCATCATCCAGTCGTGTGCGCAGAGCGCGTCGATTTTGACATTTAAATAATCGGTGACATCTTCAACGTGATTGGCTCCAGGCAGTTCCCGTCCAAAATACCAACGTTCACAGACCGAAAATGGCCTCAGTCCCTCGGCCAAATGTTGTTGATAGTGCAAATCGAAACAGGAATCCCAGAATGCTTCTTCGACAGCCCGAGCGACCATGATGTGGTCCATGTTCGGCTCATGAATTCCGAAAGGATCAAAACTAAAGACCGCGTAGGGTCGATAGAACCGAAATAGACGGACAAACTTTTCCCGCAGATCCACTTCTGAGACATCGGCCATACAATCGGTTGGATAACCCAGTTCGACAACTTCCGCAACACCCATGATAGTGGCGGCAGTATGAAGCTGGATGGTGTTCTGCGCGATCGTATCGTCTCGAGTATGACCGACTGAGTCGGTGCTATCGTCAGTAACACGGACCAGGATGGTTCGCCAGCCTTGTGCGGCAAACTTAGCGAGTGTGCCGCCAAAAAAAGCGGCAGCATCATCGGCGTGCGGACAGATTGCCAAGGCGGTATGTGTCATCGATAGGCCTGCGGGTAGCTGGAGACTGAAACTCAGCCTGAAACTGAGTCTCCCAAGCTGGCGTTGATAGGAAATTTGGATCCGCTTGAATCTACCAAGGATGACTCTCGCAAGCAAGGCTTGGCCGCGCCGCCTGGATCTGGACTCTTCACGGAGCTGGCGCGACCCGACCTCGACCAAATGCTTTCGTGAGTAATGACGAAACGTTTTGAGGGAATTACCTGAACATTCGTAACTCACAGTGGTTGGACATACAAAAAGCTTTTTCGTCGTCACTCAGCGGAGACCAGCGAAGCTCTGGTTTTAACGCGTGATGATCAGTTATGGCAGTTCCCTGACACGAATGTTTTTGAATTCTACCGGTGCACCCTCTGCTTCCAAGCACAGATATCCTTGGGCGGGATTGGCGTCATGTCCGCCAGATACTTCATGGCCATTGACCCACAATCGAACTTCGCCATTAATAGCGCGAACATAGTAGTGATTCCACGCAGGCGTTTCAAGTGAATGATTGGATCGAGGAAAACTCCGAGAACCGTTCGGAGAAAGAGGAGGAAAGGGAGTCAACTTAGATTTTCCAACTGGAAAGATATCGCCGTTGGTGTCGGCAAGGGCTCTGGCGAGATCCACTTCAGCTTGCTTCACCGTGTGGCGTCATGGGGCGTTTATTTTAACAGCTCCGGCAAGGCTTTTTTTACGCCTAAGGACATGGAGACGTTCCGCCAAGCGGATTATCTGAACGGGGTTATGGACTCGACCAAAAGTCGGTCTATTTTGTTAGACTATGGTTTACTCCTAGCTCGACCGTTGACTAGATCCCCACGTCATTTTTCCCGGAAACGATGCCATGCACTTTAGATACTGTGCACTCATGCTTCACGTCAGCCTGTCGCTTGCCAGCGCTACGATTGCACAGGCCGAAGTACGCAAAATCTTCAGAGCGGGTGCTACCGTAGTGGATATTACTCCACCGAATATTGGGCCGGATAATCCTTCGATCATCGCGGGTAGCTTTTTGGAGGGCACAGCAACCTCGGTACAGTCCCCGCTGTTCGTGCGCACGTTGGTACTAGATGATGGTACGACTCGAATTGTGCTGTCGGTAGTTGATACCTGCATGATGACACAGTCGCTGATCGATCAAGCCAAATCGATGGCAAGTCAGCAATGTGGCATCCCTGTCGAGCGGATGATGGTCTCGGCCACTCATACCCATTCGGCTCCAGCGGCGATGAGCTGTTTAGGTACGCGACAGGACAAGAAGTATGCGGCTTGGCTTCCCGGAAAGATTGCCGAGTCGATTGTGGCGGCACAGCACCATATGGTGCCAGCCCGCATCGGCTGGGCCAGCGTCGATGATTGGTGGCATACGCATAATCGTCGGTGGATTCGCAAGCCCGAATCAAAAATCGTTGATCCGTTTGGCGATGCAACAGGTTTGGCTCACATGCATCCTGGCCATCAAAGCAAGGATGTCATCGGACCTTCGGGACCAGTAGATCCAGCCCTGTCGGTAATCGCAATCCAGTCGCTGGACGACCAGCCGCTAGCCGTGTTCGCTAATTACTCGCAGCACTATTTTGGTTCGCCCGCAGTTTCATCCGACTACTTCGGGCTGTTTTGCAAATATATGGCAACCATCATGCGGCAGCCCGGCGAAGGAAACGGACCGTTTGTGGCTGCAATATCACAGGGCACTAGCGGTGATCTGATGTGGATGGACTACGGTTCGCCGGCCAATACTCCAACGCTGACCGACTATGCAGAACAGGTAGCGCGCACCGCCGAAAAGGCGCTCGCCAAAGTTGTATATCGTGACCATGCTGAGCTGACAATCGTGGAAAGGCAACTGGAACTGAACTATCGCGTTCCCGACCAGAAACGTTTGGATTGGGCCAGAACAATCGTGGCAGCAATGGAAGATCGCCTGCCTAAGACTTTGCCGGAAGTCTATGCTCACGAGGCGATCTATCTACACGACATGCAAAAGACGCGGCTCAAATTGCAAGCGATTCGCATAGGCGATTTGACGATCGCCACGTTGCCCAACGAAGTCTACGCGCTCACGGGTCTAAAGCTGCGAGGTCGATCACCGGCAGCATCTCATTTCAACATTGAATTGGCCAATGGTGCCGAAGGTTACATTCCCCCGCCAGAGCAACACGCGTTGGGTGGCTACACGACTTGGCCAGCTCGAACGGCGGGCTTGGAGGTCGAAGCTGAACCGAAAATTGTCGAGACCCTGACGCAGGCTCTCGAAGAAGCCACGGGCCAGCAGCGCCGCGTGATGCAGGATCAACACGGGCCCTACGCTCAGAAGATTCTGGATTCAAACCCGGTCCAGTATTGGCGGCTGAACGATGAAGATGGCAGCACACCTCGCAACGCGGTGCCAACCGGCCAGCCAGCTCATTTGACTCCTGGGTTTGCTTGGTTTCTACCAGGCGCGGGCAGCGGTACTGGCATCGGCAAGCGAGAAGAATTGTCCTTTTCCGAATTCTCCGGTCCTAATCAGATCAACCGTGCGGTCCATTTGGCGGGTGGAACGATGCGCTGCAGTACACTGGGCTTGATCGATGACTATACCGTCTGCGTATGGTTTTGGTTGGGCGAACGTAGCGGTGCAAGACAACGGGAAGGGATTTTGATCCAGGGGCCGAAGGGTGAGTCGCTATCGGAAGAGCAGAATGCAGATAATGAGGTAAACTAAATGCTGATAGATCAGACTTCAACATGGCAAGGCCGCGCTGATCAGTGGAATTTTTTATCGCTGGTTCATCAACGCGATCAGTCAAAAGTCTTCGTCAACGGAACGGCAGAACCAGTCTTGAGCGTGCAGTCAACAGATACTGCGATATCCAAGACAATGGTAATTGGCCAAGATTTGCAAGGCAAGATCGACGAAGTTTCCCTGTTCCATTCGGCATTAACAGCAGAACAACTTCGGCAATTTTGGAACGCCTCGAAAGTACAACTTGAACATGAACTGACCGCAGCCGAATTGCAGGCCGAAGAGCTGGATCGCAATGCGAGGCTTAAACCGCCCGCTTTTTCTGCTGACTACGTCAATCGGATTCCAGCCCAGACTACGACCAGCCAGCCGATCTCGCCGCAGGAGTCAATCGACGGTATTCACTGTCCGCTGGGTTACCGTGTTGATCTGATGGCCTGTGAACCAGAGGTTCTCGATCCAGTTGCCTTCGACTGGGATGCGGCGGGCCGGTTGTGGGTTATCGAAATGGCCGACTATCCGCTGGGCATGGACGGAAAAGGAAAACCTGGAGGTCGTGTGCGAGTGCTTGAAGATAAGGATGGGGATGGTCGCTACGAAACAAGTCCGCTCTTTGCCGCCAATCGAAATTTTCCAAATGGAATTTTGCCTTGGCGCGATGGTGTGCTGGTGACCGCCGCGCCGCAATTGCTCTTTCTTCGAGATACCGATGGCGATGGAAGTGCCGATGAGCGAGAGGTATTGTTCGAAGGCTTCAATGAAGGCAACCAGCAGTTGCGAATGAACGGGCTGCGCTGGGGAATTGACAATTGGGTCTACTGCGCCAACGGCGGCCACCATGCAGCACATGGTTTGGGAGTCCATGTGCGGTCCACTCGTAACGGGCGCACCTACGAACTGGGCAGTCGCGACTTTCGCTTCGATCCGGATACCGGCGAGTTACAAGTGGAATCCGGGCCGTCCCAGTTCGGTCGCACGCGAGATGAGTGGGGACATTGGTTCGGTACTCAGAACGCTAGTCCGCTCTGGCACTATGTACTGCCCGATCGTTACTTGGCTCGGAATCCTTACGTACCGACAGTCAGCCCAATCCATCACGTTGTGCCGACTGGCAGTCCACCGGTCCATCCGGCCAGTCCTCTCGAGAAACGGTACCATAGCTATGAGCAATCCGGACGCTACACTTCTGCTTGCGGGAGCACAATCTACGGTGACAATCTGCTGTTTCCTCTCATCCGATCAGCAACTTCGAACAGCTCGCAGCCCCAACCGGCACACGCCTTCACTTGCGAGCCCTTTCATAATCTGGTGCAGCACAATTGGGTAGTCGATGATGGCGTCAGCTATTCAGCCAAGCGCCCTGACAACGAGGGTTCGATCGATTTCTTCGCGAGTCGCGATCGTTGGTGTCGCCCCGTGATGGTCCGCACCGGTCCCGATGGAGGCTTGTGGGTAGCCGACATGTACCGCTACATGATCGAGCACCCGGATTGGCTGCCGGCCGAAGGCAGAGCAGAACTGTTGCCTCACTATCGACTGGGGGACGATCGTGGACGCATCTACCGAATCCTGCCGAGTGCTGAGCCGCATCGTCCTGTTGCGAAGTTGGCGGGAGCAAGTACTCCAGAGTTGATTGGCACTCTGGCATCCAGCAACGTGTGGTTGCGCGACAAGGCACATCAAATGTTGTTGTGGCAAAAAAGTCCGCAGACGGTCGAACTTCTGGAACGTGCTTATCATGCTAACAAATCACCCTTAGCTCGCGTTCATATTATCAACCTGTTGGATGGCCTATCGGCGCTGCGCGATCCCATCTTGCTGAGTGCTCTGCAGAATACTCATCCTAGAGTACGTGAAAACGCAATCCGACTGGCCGAAAGGTCCTCAAATGCTGCAGTCATCGCTGCCGCATGCCAGTTGTCTGGCGATACTGATCCTAAAGTCTGCTTGCAATTGGCTCTTTCTGCCGGCCAGTGGACTGATCCGGTAGCCGGAGAAGCCTTGGTCGAATTGGCTCGGCGCTTCCCTGATGAGCCCACCATGGTCTCGGCCATCATGAGCTCCTCGCTGGCTCACGACAAACTGTTCGCCAAAGGCATCTTCGGTTCCCAAGGAACACATGCACAGGCCGCCTTTCGGGAACCTCTATTGCGGCAGTCGATTGGCCGGGCAGATAGGAAGACAATAGCTACTGTGTTTGACAGTGCATTTAGTTTGTCCGAGTCTGCTCAAGCCACTGCCGTTTACGAACTTCTGCAAACTCTGGATGGCATTGGAGCAGATTTTAACGAGCTAATTCAAGGTGATTCTGGTGAGGCTTTGGGCGAAACCGCCGCCCGAATGGAATTGCTATGGAGCAGTTCCGCAGAGCGTGCTGCCAACTTGGATGCCGACATCGCTCTGCGGATAGTTGCAGCCAAGCTACTGCTGCACAGTCCAACGCAGCGGTCAACGGCGATCACAGCTCTGGCGAGTTTTCTAAGCCCGAATGTCGATCCGCGATCACAGAGTGAGTCGCTGATGGCACTCTCGCGATCTGCCGACCATCATGTCCCAGAGATACTGGGCGGTGCATGGAGTCAGCTTTCACCCGATCTTCGCGGCCAAGCCATCGATGTCTGGCTCTCGCGGGAAGCTTGGACATTGGATTTGCTCCAGCGACTGGAAAACCAGCAGATCAGTGCCAGCAGTCTATCACTAACACAGCGGGCTCAATTACTGCAGCATCCCGTCAGCACAGTCGCACAGCGCGCACAGCAGACATTGGCACGGACTGCCTCAACCAGCCGCGTCGAAGTCATCGAGAAATATCGGCCCGGATTGCAACTGACGGGAGATATGGTCAATGGCAAGAAAATCTATCTCAAGTCCTGTGCCAACTGCCATCGACACGGCGATGACGGCCATGAAGTTGGTCCCAATTTGGCCACTGTCGTTAGCCACGCTCCGGAGAAGTTATTGATCAGCATTCTCGATCCCAATCTCGATATCCAACCCGGCTATCAAGCCACCACCTGCCTATTGGTATCCGGTGAAATTCTAACTGGTCTACTCATCAGCGAGACTGCCAGCAGTGTCACTATCAAACAAGCCAACGGCCTGGTGCGAAGTGTTACTCGTCAAGAAATCGAGCAACTAACGACCTCCAACAAATCCTTGATGCCCGAAGGTCTCGAAGAAAACCTTTCGCTTCAGGACTTGGCTGATCTCATCGGTTTTCTACGAAACGAAAACTAAACGATTATGTTAACTAGCTATTGCCCCATCTCGAAGTCACTGCTACGTTTGCCGCATACACTTAGAAATAAATGGTGAGCAGAATCGACGAATCCGACAGTACAAAATTCCGAAATTTCGAGGCGCTAAAACAGACGATAGAAGCTGTTGCTCCCGATGCTCGACTGGTAGAACCTCGCATCATGCGAAGGGCGATTCGGCTTGATCGACGATTGGCCGGCTTCACCTTAAGAGTACAACACAGCCAATCCTACACTATTGACAGTACTCGCCTGCTGGCATTTGTCGATCATACTGAGCTTGGCTCGGCGTCCGAGCTAGCTCCAATCACCATCTTGCTAAACCGACCTTCAGAACAAGAGTCGGGTAGAGCAGGCTCCAGCTTCGATCTACTCATGCGTTATTGGAGACTTCTTTTTCACTCTCGTGTGCATCTGGAAATTGAAAGCCGCTACACGAAAGCAAATCAACGAAAGGCGATGGGTATCGAGCGCCGTCGCCAATTGGGAGAACTAGTGTTTTCTGAAGTTCGCTCGGTATTGTTGCAAGACAGGCTATTGTTTGAAGAACACACGGACTGGGATGTATATGTTGAGTTCGCCGCGACCTGGCTCGATCACAAGTATTTTGCGGCTGATGAATTGGCCTATCTATTTCCATCGATCACCCAGTCGGAGGCCGTGGAAAATTTGATAAGCCTGGACGTCCGGCACTCGGAGCTATTACGTTCTACTAGCCTGTTATCCGAAAATTTTGAATCAACTCCTGATAAAGAATTTCATCTCTTGGAAGACAGGCGGTTGCTTGGTCGTGCCATGAATCGGCTAGTATCCCATTCGCTTAGCGACAAGCGCAGATGGCACAAGCGAGCTTTACGTTCCAAAATGGTTGGAAATCATGTGAAAGCTGCCATTTGCTGGAGAATGGACTCGAACCTTGCTACAGGAACTGACATCGCTTCACAAAAACGTTTGGCGCTGGACGAACTCGAAATTGTAGCTGACAAACTGAGAGTCGTCTTGGGGCAGGACAATAACGCAACGAATAATTGGAAGACAGCACTCAGTCCAGTTCTAGAGTGGGCAACCGCTAGCTTTTGGTCTGCGGAAGCGCGACTATTGTACGATCTACAGAAGATCTATACCGAAGCTCAGACGGGCAGCAATCGTTCCAATTGGGTTGGATGGATCATTTCACGTGGGCAACAACCGCTTTCGTATTCCTTGCCTATTTTGCAATATGTTCTCGTGGCCAAACAGATTCGTTCTGCTCACCGGCGACTTGTGAAAACACATCTAAACGATAACGAACGATCGCGACTAGCTGAGTTGCTGATCCAGGCGGAGCACGTGGCCGAAAAGCGACTACGAGAAAGCATTCGCCCGATTATAAACCGAAAATTAGATCAATTTGAAATCGTTGCTAAAAATGTGCCGGAACAATTGGCGCGTAACAAGATGGTGGAAGAGATGCTCGACAACATCATCGAGTATGGCTTTACCAATAGCAGTGTCTTCCGGGATGCTCTATCGAAAGGTGATTTGAAACTGCGTGATGTAACTGGCAAAGAGATTCTGCTGGGAGATCAATTCTTATTGACAGACCGTGGATTAGCCAAGTCGCTGGACGGAGTTTACCACCCCGCTCCCGTGTATTTGCGTTGGTCACAGAGATTAAGTTCATTAGCATTTGGAACTGAATTGGGGCGTTTTGTCACCATGCATTTGGCCTTGCCGTTTGGAGGAGCCTTCTTGGCGGTAGAGGGTATCCGTCACATCGTCGCTCTGCTTCAAGGAAAGAGCCACTTGGAGACATCTGAGTCACGGACCGGCCAATTCGAGAAGGTGCATTCGATTGCCGTTACAGAAAGCCATTCAGTAAGCGACTTGGAAGGCACTTACGTGGCTGTATTGGTGCTGGCAACAGGGCTACTGATCTATTTGGCAATCCACCGTCCCACTTTTCGGGCCGCTTGTGCTGGAACCTTGCGTGCCGCGTCGCAATTGCTAAGCAAAATCTTCGTGGTCTGGCCTGCTTGGCTACTGCGTCTTCCGTTGGTTGAGCAGTTGCTTCGAAGTCCAGCCTACGCACCACTACGCACTTACCTGATCAAGCCAGGAATACTGACTGGCTGCCTGACGATCGCCACTGAGGCTTTGGGGTCTGGTTTTGATTTTCGCAACACGATTGCCATCTTTTTATGCATTGCACTTATTCTCAATTCACCCATCGGACGCTATGCGGATGAGTTATTTACTGACGTAGTGTTGCGATTGGTCGAAGATCTGCGTGTCCGAGTATTTGGCGTTTTGTTCCGATGGATCATGGATGTATTCCAAGGTCTACTAACTGGTTTGGAAAGAGTCCTACATACACTGGACGATTGGTTACGATTTCGCTCCCATGACAGCCGGGTGATCAAGATCGGAAAATCGGTCTGCAGTTCATTGTGGTCAGTCATTTCGTATTTTATAGTTCTGGTGTCCACCTTGTTGATCGAGCCACAAATAAACCCCATCAAACACTTCCCTGTGGTCACGGTCGCTCATAAGTTGCTTCTACCGTTGGGACCTTTTTTCGTTGCTTGGCTGGCTCCCTTCATCGGTACAACTCAAGCCAATTCATTGGTGTGGTCAACCATTTGGTTGATTCCTGGAGTGTTTGGATTTTTGGTTTGGGAACTCAGAGGAAATTGGCGCTTGTATGCGGCCAACCGCTCACCAAACTTAAAGCCTATCGAAGTGGGACCTCATGGTGAAACCATGCTTACTCTGCTACGACCAGCGTTTCACTCAGGTACACTCCCCAAGTTGTACTCGCAACTTCGAACTGCGGTTCGCTCAAAGCATGAAGCGTCTGGCAAAAAGAGGCTCAGTCGTGGTCAAGCTCGCCTGGAGCTTTTAAGGCTTTGTGTTCAGCATTTCATCGAGCGTGAGCTGATTGAGCTTACTAGAATTTCGTTGACTGATGAAAGTTCGTCGTTATCGGTGAAAGAAGTGCTTCTTACTACCAATTGCGTCCAAGTGACTGTCCAGCATTCTTTCTTACCTGGTTCGTTGCTTAAGATTTCATGGGAAGAGTACGATGGACGCCTGGTGGCAAGAGTGAACGACGATCAACTACTGAAGGCTATTCAGCCATCCCAACGCACAGCCCTGGCCCTGGCGTTGACGGGATTGTTCGCCCGGACTGGAAGCGAGCAGATCAAAAGTAGAGCCACCAATACAAGTACCCAGCCTATCCCATGGGATCAGTGGGTAGCCTCATGGAGCCGCCCGCTGACGTCCTCTACGAAGCCTGGCGTCAAACTTGATCGAGATATTGGCATGCCACCGTAAATCAGGTTTACCAACATACTAGACGTTGCCTTCTAGATATCTCGCCTCGAAATCAATTCAATTTTTCGACTCGCACGACGCAGTTGCCGAAGGTGGAGCCGCCGCCCATGTCGGTCAGGCGCTGGCTGGTCAGTTCGTTTAGACCGCGACGATCCGGTGCCAGCTTGGGCCACCACTGACCTACGACAACTAGCACACCGGGCCGAGCTTCGGTGGTTACCTGAGCGCGGCGCTCGATCTGACCTGTGGCACTGATCACTCGAACCATCTGCCCATCTTCCACTTGACTGGCAGCCGCATCGTCTGGGTGAATCAAAACAGAAGGCTGACCACCGGCCGCCTTCAGAAGCGATGGGACGTTGCCCATCGTCGTGTTGACAATAAATGCTCCAGGCGGCGATATCATACGCAGTGGATACTCCGCCGAGGGCTGGACTTCAAAGTCCACTTGCTGGGGCGCAGGACTAAAACGAATCTTTTTATCGGCGAAATGACTACCCTGAGTGTAGGGGCGAAAGTCATCGGGCAAATTCAGCTTCACACTGCGATCTTGCTGCAATCGCTGCCAAGTCACACCACTGAGGAACGAATGTTGGGCATCAAGCAATTCCTGAGCCATTTCCTGGGGACTCCACTGAAAGACCGGATCGGTCAGCCCCAGTCGCTTTGCAAGTTGACGAAATACCCAACTGTTCGGACGGCAATTTTCTGGAGCCTGCACGATCGGTTCGGCCCATTGCAGGTAGTAGTGGCCATAGGCGCAGTACATATCGGGGTGCTCGGTAAACATCGTGGCTGGCAACAGTATGTCTGCAAAATCTGCTGTATCCGTCTGGAACAGTTCTAACACTACCGTGAAAAGATCTTCGCGTGACAAGCCCGCGCGAACACTGTTGGAATCCGGTGCTACGGCCGCCGGATTGGAATTAAATACAAACAGAGTCGAAAGCTGCGGTTCCCCGGTCGGCGTCCGAGCAGCCAAGGCCTGTCCCAGTTGACTTTGATTGACCACCGGCCGATTGGGTTGCTGCAGATGCTTACCGCTGTATCGTGACTGATTGAGCTGAAAGGCTCCACTGTACGAGAGCGCTCCACCGCCACCAACATGTTGCCAGGCACCGATCAGCGCTGGCAGCAAGGAAACGGCCCGACCCGCGTTACCACCGCCTTCGTTACGACTCATGCCATAACCTACTTTGATAAAAGTGCGTCTCTCTTGACCGATGGCCTGAGCCAACTCCAACACGTTGGCCTCTGGAATACCACACACCTTAGCCGCTCGCTCGAGTGGCCAGGCTTCGCAAGCGGTGCGATACTGATCCAATCCGGTGGCGTAGCTCTGCAAATAATCGCGGTCTTCGAGCCCCGATCGCAAAATGTATCCGCCGATGGCCAGCGCTAAAGCGGCGTCTGTCCCCACGTTGATCGAGATATGCTGGTCTGCAAAACGGCTTGTCTCGTTGTGGTAGGGATCGATGTGGATGATGCGAGCCCCCTGGTGTCGTGCCTTTTTGAGCCAAGGTACCAGATGGCTATTGGATCGCAAAACGTTAATGCCCCAAAGAATGATCAGGCGTGACTGCGTAATCGACTGGACCGGTGTCGACAATTTGCCAGGACCATAACTGGCTTCCCAACCAGCACTGCCCGTCGAAGCACAAATCGTCTGATCCAGCTCGCTAGCACCCAGCGCGCGAAAGAAGGCTAGCGGATGATCTCGCTCGATCAGTCCCATGGTGCCTGCATAATGATAGGGCAAAACGCTGGCAGCACCGTAGCGCTGCACGTTGGCTTGCACTCGATCGACGATTCGATCCAGAGCTTCATCCCAAGAAACCGTAGCAAACTGACCGGAACCTTTTGCTCCGATACGCAGTTGTGGCTGCAGAAGCCGATCAGGGTGATTCTGGCGCTCTGGGTATCGAGCCATTTTGACACAAGCAAACCCTTGCGTCATCGGATGTTCTGAATCACCCCGCAGGCCAACGATCTTGCCCGCCTGTACGTCCAAAATCAGGCTACACGTATCAGGACAGTCCAGTGGACAAACGCTGCGATGCGAAACGACGGGCAGCGGAACTGCGTGGTTCATAACTCAGTTAAACTCCAGCTTCGGCAAGAATCGATTCCAGCCTACTCAGATTCGTGTCGATCAGTAATGATTCATGTTGCGATGTCCCCATCACTTCTTCCGTGCCGTTACTTATTTCGCTTCTTAAATATCTGTTCGCGCTGCCTACTTTGCAACCTGCGAAGGGAACGTATGTCTTGTTGGTGTCCCGTCTCGGTTCGCGACAGCTTGTCTTGTATCCGCATCAGTAGGTCTCGGAAGCTGAGTTCTACATCGGTTGGTTGCAGGTCTTGTTGCAACGGCGCACAGATAAACGTGTACAGCATGCCTGCGTCGACCATTGCCTGGGATGCGGCATCCATTTCACCAAAGGCTTCTACCACGGTTGGGCCACTGTCCGGGTCCAGTTGCTGTAGCTCGGCTACTAGAAGCATATTGTACAGGCCGGTGTCTGACACCGAATTGCGCAGTCGTCGAATTAGCGGGGCCAAATTGGCAACTCGCATTCGCTGGAGACCTCTGGCGATCCACAGTCGATGAGTAGGCCCAGCTTGCGCAAACTGATCCAGCAAGACCTTGGCTGCTTGTCCCGAACCGATGCGCACGATCGCTTCAACCGCCAGCCCTAAGACTTTTTCAGAAGAATTCAACAGGTATGGAGACAGCTCCGGTAGCAGGTTATCACTACCCGCCATTTGAACCAAACTGATCAGAGCAATCTGAAAGCTGGCCGCTTGAGTAGTTGAGCCTTCGCAACCGGTGCTAAAGGTTTTGCAAAGGTCGATCGATACGGGAAGCTGGCGGCGCAGAGCTTCCAAGGCCGTTAGGCCGTTACCCATAGCTTGCTCGTCTTCTGCATTGTGGGACAGATCTTCGACAGCTTGATTGAGCTGCTGAAATAATCGATCCTGAGAGAATGTGGATAACGAGATGCGTTGATTCAACCGCTCTAGGTCGATTCGAAAGAATATCTTGTGCGAATTAGCTATTTGTGTAATCGGATGAAGATGGGGAAGCAGATCGGTGGGTGCCAGCCGGATCGTCTGCTCCAACAGCTTGCCTGCACAGCGCGTCGTCAAACTGGTCAAAGCTTGTCCCTGTTGCACCCATTGGTCCGACAAACGGCAAGCTTGCCCAGCAAGGGATGCAGGGACCGGAAAGAAGCTGAGCTGTGGAAAGCGATTGAAGGCGCGCTCTGGAGTGTGTTGTTGCCATTGTTGAAAGACGCTGGTAGCGATATCAGGGTCGTCCATGTAACCGTCGCACAACCAGCCTAACGCCACATCGCGCAGCGCATCATCGGAGTGTGACAAATGATTGATGACTAGTCCTAGAATGGATTCTGTCATGATGCCTCCCTATGTCCGCCGACCGGCGGAGCTACACGCAATTGCTTTGAAACTGACCCATTGATCCAAACTGACTGATCCGAATTGCCAGCCGTAAGAAGGGTTCCATGGAACATCTTGGGAATACTACTCGACTTTTGGCAACCCCGAAAAGCCTCGCTTGCCCCATTGTGAACGAAAATCGTTAGAATTTGTCATTGGGCTGGCCCCGCCTGCGTCTAATTCCTTCACCCACAAAGTGTGTGCAGAGGGCAGGAAGTACGAAGCTTCACTTTTTTAGGAAAACAATCTCATGCGATTTATCAATCCGGCTTTCCGCCTGTTCGACTGCGCAAGCTGGCCTATGGCTCTAGCCTTGTGTTTGTCACTGGGACTGTACGGAATGCCATTACGAGCGGACCAACCGATGCGAATTGGAATGATCGGCCTAGACACTTCACACGCTCCTGCGTTTGCCAAGCTGATCAATCAAGCGCCAGCCGAGAGCCCACTGGCCAAACTGCGTATAACGGCCGCTTTTCCGGGTGGCAGCGAGGATCTGCCAACCAGCCGAGACCGAGTGGAAGGATTTACCAACGACCTGCGAAATTTGGATGTCGAGATCGTGAGTTCGATCGATAAGTTGTTACCCAAAGTAGATGCCATTCTGTTGGAGAGCGTCGATGGACGCAAACATCTGCATCAGGCTTTGCCGGTTTTCAAGTCGGGTAAACCCATGTTTATTGATAAGCCATTGGCGGCTGAACTGACCGATGCCATCGCCATCGACTTGCTGGGCAAGCATTACAAGGCACGCTGGTTCAGCAGTTCGTCGCTGAGATTTAGTCCCAGCATTATTCGTTACCGCAGCCCTGACATGGCTGGCAAGGTGCTTGGGGCCAGTGCCTGGAGCCCTTGTTCCCTAGACCCCACTCACTCTGATCTGTTCTGGTACGGAATTCACGGAGTTGAATCGCTGTACACCGCGATGGGTGTTGGTTGTCAGCAAGTGGTGCGAATCAGCACTCCTGATACCGACGTCGTGGTGGGAACCTGGCAAGATGGACGAATTGGCAGCTTTCGAGGACTGCGGGCTAAGACTACGGGCTATGGTCTAGTCGTTTTTGGTGCCGATAAGATTGAAACCGACGCCAAGTATGAGGGCTATCAACCTTTAGTGCTGGAGATTGCTTAGATGTTTGCTGGCCAGGCGCGTCCCGTATCCTACGAAGAAACGCTGGAAATCATGACCTTGATGCAGGCCGCAGATTTATCCAAGCAGCGTGGGGGCCTGAGCGTTCAAATGCAGGAAGTTTGGCAACATCATCACAATGAAGCACAGCAAATTGTGGCTGAGATCTTGAAGAAGTAGATGGCATTGCGGAACATTCTACATTACAATGCCTGTTCATGGATCAAAGCGGCTTCGAGGCACCCAGGAGACGAATTGCCCCCTGCGACGCACAGCACGTAGAGATAGTCGTTACGAACTACACTGGCCTAAATGGTTTTGAAATATGCCCGAAACGCTTTCGCCCGTTCTGCCCGGATCACAAGCCTTTGGTGTCTTGGAAACCACAGGCTGGACATCGGCCATGGTTGCCCTGGATACGATGGAAAAGGCCGCGAAGATTCAGGTCTGGCAGGTCGAACTGAATGATTTCTTGGGTACTTGTATCAAGATCAGTGGTTCGGCAGATGCGGTGCGAGCCGCCATCGACGCAGGCCACGCGGTTGCCGAACAGATGATGGGCAAGCCTGTCAGCACGATGGCAGCCAAGCTGAGCGAAGAAGCGGTGCGCGGCATTGTCAGTGCTGTGGAAGTTAGTCCTTTAATTCAACAAGCGGTAGTGAAGAACCTTTTTAACAGTGAGGATGCATTGGTGAGTTCCGATTCAATTCAGGCTTTAGGATTTATAGAGACCCAAGGTTTCACAGCGGTCTTCGAAGCGGTGGACACCGCCTGCAAAGCGGCTCAAGTGGAAGTCGTGGGCAAGGAGAAACTGGGCGGTGGATATGTGACCATCGTTCTGCGTGGCGACGTGGCTGCGGTGCGAGCAGCCATCGATGCAGCTCGACCAAAAGTGGACGGACTAGGCAAACTGATTGCCGCGCACGTGATAGCCCGCCCCAGCCAGTCCGTCTTGGCGCTACTGCCACCAGCGGTCAAGTAGGGTCGATGACAGTTTGAATAGCTGAAATGTTAAATCCTTCAGCCAAAATCTCAAAAATGGAGCCCACAATGAAGTCGTCTATCCTGCATCACCGCGCGATGCGTTTCTGGAAAGCTGCGTTCCTGCAAGCACTGCTTGTGGTTCCAGCGAGTATTCTGCAAGCACAGTCAGCCGATGTCGATATTCGGCCCGATGTGGTCTACGGCCACAAAGATGGCATGGCTTTGACTTACGATGTGTTTACTCCCAAACAAAACGCCAAAGGAATCGGACTATTGTTCATGGTCAGTGGAGGCTGGTTTTCTATTTGGGCTCCGCCCGAACAACTTGCCAAAACCTATTTGGCTCCGCTGTTGGAACAAGGCTACACTGTCTTCGCTGTACGACATGGCAGCAGTCCCAAGTATGTAGTCCCCGAGATCGTGGTCGATGTCAAGTCTGCATTGAAACACATCTCTGATCACGCTGGCGACTATGGTGTCAACAAATCGCGATTAGGTGTTTTTGGATTCAGTGCTGGTGGTCACTTGTCACTGATCCTGGGAACTCAAACCAACGACCAGGGTGAATCCGAATCTGCTCCACGAGTAGCTGCTGTCGTGGCGGTGTTTCCGCCGACCGATTTGACTCCCTATGTCGATTCCCATTCCCTTCGAGAACGATTTCCCGCGCTGAAGTTTGACATGAAGCAGGCCGCCGACGTATCACCAGCCAAACATGTCACCGGTGACGACGCCCCCACGCTTTTGGTTCACGGAGACAAGGATGAATTGGTCCCAATCTCGCACAGTCATCAGATCGTTGCCGAGTTTGAAAAGTCAAACGTAAAACACCAGCTTATCACCATCGAAGGGGCCGCGCACGGCTTCGACGCCAAGGGAAACAAACGTATGGTCGACGGGATGATCCAGTGGTTTGACCAACATCTTCGTCCCTAGTTTGTTCCAAAGCTTAGGAAAAGCCAACTGGAATACACTGCGCCGCCATACTCAGCTTGGCAAAACGGGAATAGAGATCTTGGATGAACTCATTCCAATCGTTTCCCTGGTTTCTACTGCTCCAAACAGCGTGTGACTGCTGGCATCGTGGATCAGGATGTTCAGCAATTGGCCTGCCTGTCTCTCGTTGCCTTCCCAGACCACGATTCGATCGCAATGTGTGCGGCCGGTCATTTGTCGAACAGGTCCAGTCTCACCACGCTTGATGGAGTATTTACTGGGGCCCTCCACCAGGACCTGCATGCGACGACCTAGGAATTTCAGGTTGTCTTCTTGGCAGATTTGATTCTGTATTGCCAGCAGTTCGACGTTCCGCCGCTGCTTGACCTGCTCGGGGACATCATCCTCCAGCAGGTGGGCGGCCTTGGTTCCGGGGCGCACTGAATACTGAAAGATGAAACTGTTCTTAAAACGGCAACGGCGAACCATCTGGGCCGTCTTTTCAAAGTCGGCATCGCTCTCGCCACAAAAGCCAACGATGAAGTCGCTGGACACCGCAGCGTCGGGCAGAATTTTCTGGATGCGATCGAACATTTCATAGTAATCTGCCGTCGTATAGCCGCGCTTCATACGGCTGAGCACTTCATCGGAACCGCTTTGAGCTGGGACATGCAGATAGGGTGAGCATTTAGGTAAATCTCGCACAGTTTCCAACAAGCGTGTACTCATGTCTTTTGTGTAACTAGTCACAAATTTGATGCGTTCGATGCCATCGATTTCGTGAATTTTCTCCAATAGATCCGCCAGTTCGGTGGTCTGATTTTCCAGTCGATAGCGGTAGCTATTGACGGTTTGCCCCAACAGGATGATCTCTTTGCAACCTTGCTGAGCCAAAATCTTGGCCTCGTCCACGATCTGCTCAGGTGGCCTGCCCTGCTCTGGCCCACGTGTCATCGGTACGATGCAATAGGTGCAAAATTTGTCGCAGCCGATTTGAATGCGTAGATATGCCTGAAACGGAGTTGGCCGCATGGTGGGATCTCGCAGCGGATCAAACGATTCATGGCTGCGTCGAATTTCGTCTTGAGAACCGTCTTTGCGACCCAGGCTAACCGCCATTTGCGGCCCCTGCCCTTGTTGAACGTTTTCTAGCAACTCGGCAATGCGATGCAGTTGCCCTGGTCCAACCACCAGGTCCACGTAAGGCGCACGCTCGAAGACAAGCTTCTGATCCTTCTGGGCCATGCAGCCCATCACGCCAATCGTCTTTTCGGGATGCTGGGCTTTGAGTCGCTTTAAATGAGCAAGTTGGCTGTATACCTTTTCTTCGGCGTGTTCTCGAACACTGCAGGTGTTGAATAAGATCGTGTCCGCAAGTTCAACGCTTTGCGTCAGCACGTACCCTTGACGGCGCAGGCTGGCCACCACCATCTCGCTGTCCAATACGTTCATTTGACAGCCAACAGTTTCAATGTACAGACGTTTTTCGTTCGATGCGAGGTTTTCCTTCGCGAGATTCTCTTCCATCCGGCCAGGTCGCTACGAAAGCGCTCCTCTAAAAAAAGTGTTCAACTTGCCAGCACCCTTGATCACTTCTTGATCACTGCGGGATAGAGAACTAGTTTAGCCAAGCCAAGTTGACTGCGAAGCGGAAAAACGACCGGTTATGCAGCTTTTCCGTAGAACGGGAACGTACATTGCCATGTTCAACCCTGGATTGAGGCATTGGCAGGTGAGTTTTTGGTTTTGCCTTGACTTCCTGAATCCTCTGAATGCAAGTCAGGCTCCTGATCTTGCTTATTCTTGTTCTGTTTGGCCACCTGCCGAGCCATTTTAGCCGCTCGGTCTCGCTTCCGGGACCATTCCATTCTTTCTGTATCATACTCTCGCTACAACTCGGTCAACTGCATTCGACGACTGTCCATCAACTTGAATAGCGTGGTCACTGCAAGAAAGCCTGCCACTGCCAAAATGATTGTCGTAGGTGTCATAATTAGACGCTTCCGATACTGGATGCCGGTAAGTCGAACAAAAAAGGCTTCAAAACAGTCAGTTGCCTTCAGCTTCCAAGACGGTTTGACGTTAGAGTATCTTAGGAATCCAGGGACAGGTCAGTTCCTATAAAAATCCGAAGCTGCAACGGTTTTCTGCGCAGGCCTGCCACCAAGCCGACACGATCCATTAGTATTGTTAATACTCTAACAATCGACCATTTGCTTCAAGCTACTTCGAACCAGACCGCTTGGACACGCAGGCTACAAGGTGATAAAATGATGGCAATGCTGAGCGAGTTCAACGGAAATGCCCACCCATTGTTGGGGGGCTTGTAGGATAGCGCAGCCATTGTATGTTTTCCAGATTGACTGGATGAGATTTAGGGCGTCTGGCCTTCTCTTCCTACCTTTTCATAATGTTCTTTCAGCGCACAATTAGGTGTACCGGAGTTGGCTAAGTGCAAGTAAACGTCTCTGCTCGCCATGGTTCGTTATCCGACTACGATCAACAAGTCATTCGGGACAAATCGGAAAAGATTCGGCGAATCTTTGACAGAATCAACGCCATAGCGGTCGTGGTCGATCTTCAGCATCAAGAAAAGCCGCACGTAGAAATTAACGTTTCGGCTGAACATACACAGGATTTTGTCGCCTCGGCTCAGGCAAATACTGTACTGAATGCTTTGGATGGCGCGATTCAAAAAGTCGAGCAGCAGCTCAGAAAACACAAAGAAAAAATTACCGGCCACAAGGGTTCTAGTGCCAAACACATCACTCCACCTGAGGACCAAGAGGAATAGGCAAAAAGGCAACACAGGTACGGGTGAGCCGCAAGACGCTTGAGTCTGCTGGACCGTCGCCTGATAGGACTGGCTAGTTGATGCAGCTTGCCGGTTCTCCAACATGACCTAGCCACCAGGGGGAGCCATCAAGAAAGGTTTTATCGATGAAATTTTCGGACTTTGTAAGTACCAAGGCGATCACCGCCGACCTGAATTCGACCGACAAATCCGCCGTCATTAGCGAGTTGGTTGATTGTCTGGTGAAAGCTGGCAACATCAACGAGAGCGATCGCGACGAAATCATCAAAGCGATCATGAAGCGAGAGGACTTGGGCAGCACCGGCATTGGCCGTGGCATCGCCGTTCCTCACACGAAACACCAGAGCGTTCAAAAGCTGGTTGGCACAGTGGGTGTTAGCAGCAGTGGTGTTGATTTTGAGAGTCTGGACGGCGAAAAAGTTCAGCTCTTCTTTTTGTTAGTATCCCCTCCTGATCGACCAGGGGATCACTTGCGAGCGCTAGAAAACATCTCTTGTCAATTAAGGGACGATACGTTCTGTCGATTCCTCAAGCAAAGCAAGAGTGCCGACGACATTGTTCAGCTTCTAGAAGAGGCTGACAACAACCAATTTGCGTAGTGCCAAGTCATGGTATTTGCGAGTACATCCATAAGGCTCAAAAATACTTGTACTTCAGTCTGACTGGTAGATAAATCGTTTCTTTCAAGCACTCTTAAAGACCTGTGCATGGACAACGTGTCGATCCAATTTCAAAAGATCGTAACGGTTACTAACCCGTTGGGTCTGCACATGCGTCCTGCGAACATGCTTTCGCGAGCTGCCGCACAATTTGAAAGTCTGATCCAGATAGAAAAAGACGGTCAGGCCATTGATGGCAAGAGCATCATGGGCATCCTGACCTTGGGAGCCCAACAAGGGACTCAACTTCATTTGCGTGCTGTCGGCCCCGATGCCCAGCAGGCGATTGATCGAATTGCTGAACTTTTTGATAACGGTTTTGACGAAGGCGAACCTGCGCCAACCCAATCTGGCTAGCTGCCTACCCAAAACGGTATGGCGATGTTCCAGTTTAGGCTTCCGGGCAGCCAGTCAAGCGTGATTGTTCATCCACAAACCAACATACACTTTATGAATCCACGATCCACCATCTCTGACGCAAGCCGCAAGCATGTAGAAGATGGTCCGTGCTCGCCAATATGCTTCAGTTGCAAGGACTTGCGGTCTGGCCAGGAGTTGCCATCCGAAAGGTTTTGATTCTGGACCAAATCGGTTTCAGAATTTCTAGCTCTCAGATACAGTCCTCGGATCGCCATAACAAAACCCAACGCTTGCCCAAAGCGGTGGTAGATACTGCCATCGGGCTGGGCCTTGCAAGTCAAAAGTGGCCCCATCTTCCGGCTAAGCAGTTTGGCGATATTGGCTGCTTTCATCAGCGACTGCCGCAGCCCCTGATTCCTCCCAGATGGATTGTGGAGGTATGACAGAAGTGGAATCTTCCTCACAACGTCTAAGAATTCGATTCACCAAGAGTGGCGATCTGCGCTGGATTAGCCATCTGGACCTGGCTCGAGTCTGGGAACGACTATTGCGAAGAGCCGAATTGGAACTAGCGTTTAGCCAAGGCTTTCACCCCAAGCCAAAAATCAGTTTCCCCACCGCTTTGCCACTAGGAATCGAATCCTTAGAGGAGATCGTGGAACTGGAACTGGTGGAGGCTAAGAATTTATCCGAAATCCAGCGGAAAATCGCCACTCAAATGCCAACCGGCATGCGCCTCCTATCCATGGAGCCAATCGTGGGCAAAGCCAAGCTACATGGCAGTAGCTACCGCATCGAAATCCCACAGCATCTGATAGATCAAACCCAGCAGCATATCAGCGCCCTGAAGCAGCTTGAATCGATCAGCGTTCAGCGACAGGAAAAGACGATTTGTTGCTTAACATCCGATCCTTGTTTTGATATCGCTCTAGAAGGGAACCAACTGTTTTTCTCACTTCCAGTAGCCCAGCACGGTGCTAGCTTGCGCCCCAATGATCTGCTGGAACTACTTCACTTACACGACCTGCTGTCCGACGGCGGCCTACTGCAGCGCACCGGATTAAGCTTGAAACAATAAACCCAAACACACACGAACGCTTGGCTGATCGATCCGCAATACAGGTGAAGATCCGTGCTGAGATCAGCAAACAGAAAACATAGAATCCACTGGCGATCCGACATCCGTTGACCGCCCCAAAACTTACAAGGAAATCATGTATGCGAAAAGAAATGTTAGTGAACGTCTCGCAGCCGGAAGAGTGCCGGATTGCCATCATGGAGGATGGTGTCCTGGAGGAGCTGTACACGGAACGGGCAAGCCAAAAAAATTTTGCTGGCAATATCTACAAAGGAAAAATTGTAAATCTGGAGC
>DAIRSD010000004.1:0-33436 GCA_036804625.1 Aureliella sp.
GATCTACACAAAGCAAAGTCGAAAGGATATTTAGGATGTACCTCCGACGGAACACACATCTATGTTTACAATGATGGCCCCGCACAGCGAGACAAGACAGTAGAATTTCCCAATGGCGGGCGAACCTCCTTGCGATACAAAATCAAACCCACAGGGGGAAATTGGAGTGAAGAAAAAACCTTCTATCACGCCGGTATTAAGAACTCCTATCCCACACTGGTTGAAGTGGCACCTGGCGAGTTTCGCTGCGTTTGGGACAGCGGTACCGCAGACACAGCTCGCACCCACATTCAATTTGGAAAGCTTAAGATAAACCAATGACACCTCAACAGCTCCGCGAGCGTCTGCACTCGGGAAAAACTATTCTAGGCACGTTGATTGTGTCGCCTTCGCCTCGTTGGCCCGAAGCGGTGCAGTCGTGCGGTTTGGACTTTGTGTTTATTGATACCGAGCACATTGCTCTGGATCGCAGTCAACTGAGCTGGATGTGTCAGGCTTACACGGCACTGGGTTTGCCAGCCATCGTGCGTATCCCGTCGCCTGATCCGTACTCGGCTACAATGGTGCTAGACGGTGGAGCTGCCGGTGTGATCGCTCCGTACGTGGAGTCGCCGCAACAGGTTCAGGCGCTGCGAGGTGCCGTTAAAATGCGTCCCATCAAAGGGCAGAGGCTTGAGCGAATGCTGGATGGTGGCCCGATCGAACCAGAACTCGACAAGTACCTACGCACGACCGCAGAAAGCCGCTTGCTGATCGTCAATATCGAAAGCATACCGGCCATCGAATCGTTAGATGACATATTAGCGGTACCTGGCCTAGATGCTGTCTTGATCGGGCCTCACGATTTGACCTGCAGTCTGGGGATACCCGAGCAGTATGATCATCCTGAGTTCTTGGCAGCCTTCCAAAGCCAGATCAGCACGTGTTGGGGCAGGCAGTCACTTTTGGGGCAGCATCGATCAACAAATACAACTGCTGGAACTTGGAGCAAACCTATTGATCCACAGTGGAGACATCTCGCTGTTTCAGAAGCATTTGCGCCAGGACATCCAATCGCTCAGAAAAAGTCTGGGCCAGTCAGTTGAACGTCAAAACACAAACACCACCATCTAAAGTGGTGGACTTCGCCAGAAGTCCGTTAAACAGTAGAAGGCTTCGCCAGAAGTCCGATCCGCTTCACATCGTTTACCGCCCAGGCTAAGGCACCGGCTTTTATGCAGTGCAGCCGTCGCCTTCGGCTGGGCGGTAAACGAGGGAACTCTGGCGAGTTCCACTACGGGGAGAGTTTTATGCAACGATTTTGCCGTTGTGGCACGCTTCTGATCATCCTTGCCTGGACCGGTTGGCATTCGTCGTGGCAGCTCTTGGCTGAAGACGCGATGGCTTGGAGTCAACTTGAAAACATTCCATCGACACTGGGTGTTGCAGGGCCAGTGTGCGGAACCGATGGTAACAGCTTGATCGTTGCTGGCGGTGCAAATTTTCCCGAAGCTCCACCCTGGAACAATGGTCGCAAGGTTTGGCACGATGCGGTTTATGTTTTGGACCGCCCTCAGGGCCAATGGATCGAAGTTGGTAAGCTGAATAGGCCCATCGGTTATGCGGTGTCGGTATCGATCCCCGCAGCTCTGGGGATCGATCCAGGTGTGGCCTACTTGGGTGGCAGCAACGCGGACGGGCATCATGCAGACTGTTGGATCATCCGCTGGAAAGGCGGTAAATTATCGCAGGAGCCACTGCCCTCGCTACCACAAGTTTGTGCCAATGCGTGTGGTGCCTTGCTTGGCGACACGATCTACATGGCCGGAGGCATCCAGCAGCCCGATTCCACGAAGGCCATGCACCAATTTTGGGCGCTGAATTTGAGTCGTCAGCCGCTTGCATGGGACGAGCTGACCGCTTGGCCAGGCACCGAGCGGATGTTGGCTGTAGCCGCTGTACAGGATGGTGCGTTTTATTTGTGCAGCGGAGCGTCCCTTGCGGCCGCAGCCGACGGACGACCAGTGCGCACCTACTTGCAAGATGCTTACCGTTATCGCCCCAAAGAAGGTTGGGATCGTATTACCGATCTACCTAGACCTGCTGTTGCGGCACCCAGTCCGGCACCGGCGGTCGGACAGTCTAGCTTTTTAGTGCTAGGCGGCGATGACGGCGGCCTGGTTGACTTTCGACCTCTAGATCGACACTCTGGAGTTCCTAAATCTATTTTGGCCTATCACGCGATCACGGGTACATGGACGACCTTGCCAACTCGGTTGCCAGCGCCACACGTAACCACGGGGGCCGTGTCATGGCAAGGTCAGCACTTCATAACATCAGGCGAAGTCCGGCCGGGTGTCAGGTCGCCCGAAGTATGGCAACTGACAAGCAAGCTTCAAAAACAGTCTTTTGGCTGGCTGAATTACTCGACAGTTGTGATCTACCTATTGCTCATGCTATGGGTAGGCTGGATATGTTCTAAACGCAATCAAACGACTAACGACTATTTTCGCGGCGGACAAAGAATTCCCTGGTGGGCGGCGGGCTTAAGTATTTTTGCAACGATGCTAAGCGCCATTACGTACATGGCGATTCCAGCGGCAGCTTACACCGATGGCTGGGAACTGTTTCTAGCAAACACCTATATCGTGATCATGCCGCTGATCGTTTTCGTCTACCTGCCTTTTTACCGACGATTGGATGTCACATCCGCATACGAATACCTGGAGCGACGCTTCAGCCTGGCCACACGCTGGACCGGCAGTTTGCTGTTCATCCTGTATCAGTGTGGACGAATCGCGGTCGTGCTGTATCTGCCATCGTTGGCACTGTCCACCGTTAGCGATTTAGACGTTGAAACGTGCATCATCGGTATCGGTCTGTTGTGCATCGCCTATACGGTCGTAGGAGGCATGGAAGCCGTTATTTGGACCGACGTCATTCAGGCCATCATCCTGATTGCAGGTGCCGTGATCAGTTTGGTCTACTTGTCACTTCACATCGATGGTGGATTAGGAGAAGCGATCCGCATCGCTTCTAGCAGCCAGCATCTGTTTGAATCGGGCAATTGGAGTTGGGATCTAACGGTCACCTCGGCTTGGGTCATCATGATTGGTTCATTATTTCATCACCTATTGCCCTATTCGGCCAGTCACGACGTCGTTCAGCGCTATTTGACCACACGCGACCAAAAGGCGGCTGCTCGTGGTATCTGGCTGAATGCCATTCTCTCAGTGCCGGCTCAGGGTGCGTTTTTCGCAATAGGAACTGGTCTATTTGTCTTTTACAAGCAGCATCCAGAAAAGATGGATATATCCCTGCAAAATGATGCCGTGTTTCCTTTTTTCTTGGTCAGCGAATTGCCGTGGGGATTGGCTGGCTTGATCGTGGCGGGAATTTTCTCTGCCTCCCAGTCGACGCTCTCCAGCAGCATCAATTCGATCTCCACGGCCTACGTGGTCGACTTCTATCACCGGCTTTGGCCGCTGAAAAGTGATGCAAAGTGCCTTCGAGTTGCCAAATGGGTGACCGTGACCGTAGGAATCATCGGTATCGCCATCGCCTTGGTACTAGCCAAGACCGACATTCGCTCGGCCTACAGTACCTTTATCGGACTGCTCGGTACTCTGGGAGGCATTCTATCGGCGTTGTTTGTACTCGGCATATTCACTCGGCGCTCACATGCCGTCGGAGCATTATCTGGAGCCATCGTAGCCGCGACCGTTGTGATGACGATTCGCTGGATACAGCCTCTGCAAGTATTCGCCTATGCGCCCATTGGCCTATTGACCTGTGTCACCGTCGGCTATCTGCTCAGCCTGATCATCCCAGCCAAGCAGCCAAGTCTGAAGGGGCTAACCCTTTTTACCACAAGCCTGAAAGAATCTTGATCAGTCTGTACACCGTAGTGGAACTCGCCAGAGTTCCCTCTTCTGTATTCGTAGTGGAACTCGCCAGAGTTCTTTCGTTTACCGCCCAGTCGTAGGCACCGGCTTTTATAAAGCACTTTCATGAACGACAGTCAATTCACCTCCGGCAACGGCCATCGAGCCCGCACTGGTAACGAACCGGTATTCAGCTAGTTACTGTTGGTCAGTACACCGCCATCGTTTCGGCACATCAGTTTTTGGTACAAGCCAAGCTGTTCAACGGGACCAAGATCTGTTGCCGTGTATTGCGGTCGGTGTTCGATATCTTGACTAATGAAGTGAACCGAGCCATCTGCGTAACAGAAGGTTGCTCCTCCTGCGTGCAGACTTCCAAAACCCTGATTGCAGCCGGGCGGAGTATTAAAGCCTGGATTAGCATCAGGGCTTCCGTTGTTGCCATGCGGTGGAAACGGGGTTACTCCAGGTTGATTCAGCCTAGCACCCGCCCAACTGACCACATAGTAGACGCTGCTGTGCGACATATTGTTGTTTCTGCGCGAACCTAACCAGGCTCCACCGCGACGAATTTTGGTATCAGCTTCACCAAAAGCCATCGTATTGCTGCTTCCATCAGTGATACCTGAAATGCTCAGCCTGCTATTGCCGTAGAAGACTCCACGGCTATCACGGCTGGTTACGGTGGATCCACCGTGTTGTGGTGAGAGCGGTCCTGCGGCAGCCTTGTAGTTGCTGAGAGCGGGTTTTACCTCCGTACCACCGATTGAAAACGGGGCTCGGCCGATCGGCGAGTCTGGCAGTATCCCATCCCCCTCATATCCTGAATCGCTGGGGCAGATAAATGAACTGAGTGGAGTTTGAATCAACTGAGCGAAATTGCCCGGGGGACTACTAATGATCTGATTAAGATTGCCTCGGCTAACTCCTAATTGCTCGTACAGACTGCCTTGCTCGGTGTAGGGCAGCAACAGGGCGGCCCATCCCCAGCCTTCTTGATTGTTGGTTCGGACATATCCTGAAGGCAGCACTTTCATCGATGATTCGTAATTGTATGCGGCGAGTCCAATTTGTTTCAGATTATTGCTACATTGCATCCGCCGAGCCGCTTCGCGCGCTGCCTGAACCGCAGGCAGCAAGAGTCCAACTAGTATTCCGATGATGGCGATCACCACCAGCAGCTCTACCAGGGTAAATCCCCGAAGCGTGTGCTTCGACTTGTTCATGATGAATGACTCCAAAAAGAAAAGTGAGAAAAGAAGTTGTTCGATTGGAATTCGAAAGAAACTTGATGTGAAATAGGAATAGAATCAAGGTTGAAACGCAAAGTAGCTTTTGCAATAGCAATACAAGGTAATTCTGGCGAATCCCACTACGGGGAATACAGGAATTCTGGCGGATTCCACTACGATGGCTTTATGGTTTGGACTCCAATTGAAAATTGATTTCGGTGACTTTGCTGCTGGAAACTTCCGCCCTTAGTTCGCTGGCCTTGTTGTAACGATCAGGCAATATTTCCGGTGCTGCTGCAATCGGTGGATCGGCATCTGGATCTTTTTCTTGGTAGGTAGAAATCTTGACGGTATGCATGCCAACTACAGCGCCCGATTGACCAACGTCGTACATGACCGAGTAGCGGCCCTGTGCATCGGTAAGACCGTACGAGGCTGGACCACTGGCATCAGGTTGAAAGACGACGGTAGCGCTGGGCAGTGGCTTGCCGTCCAAAGTGACAAGCCCGCTCACGTTACCCAAGTCCGATCTGCCGCCGCAGCCAACAAGCAGCAGTGTGGCGAAAACAGTAAGGATGTTTCTGGAATTCAATGGGCGAAGCATTTTTTACGACTTTCCTTTCAAGTCAGCTTGCAGGCGGTCTTGCCGCAAACAGCAACCAAGGCGGTAACTCAAAAACGGAAACAGAATTGCAGACGGCTGTTTAGCCGAGACTTTCAGAAGAAACGGGCTATTTTGATCAGGCTGCTTGAATGTCAGGCGAAACGCGAATCCGAACATGCCGATCCAAACTGCCCTCCAGTGGCCACCCATCTTGGGTGGTTCTGGATCGCCCTGTCTCCAGCTAGAGCACCGTATTTGAAAATCCTGTAAAGATTCTATACTACCCATCTAAAGGTGGATACTGGCAAATACACTTAGATTATGGGCATTTCAACTACCAGTGAACGAACTGGAGTAGGCGGTTTGTCTGGAGAGTGATCAATGAACAAAGCTAGGCTTCAAAGCAACAAAGGACTCTCGGACAGTCCTGAAATCCTTCTGGCGCTCGGATGGTACTATCCGGAGATACATTTGGGGGTTGCCCGATATGCCCGGGAGCATCACTGGCATATTACGTGTGATTTCGATGAACCCGTGCCGCAACGCTGGAACGGACGCGGCGTCATCACGTTGCTAGGCGCGCGTCGTGACTACTGGAAACATTTGGAACGCTTCAAGGTCCCAATCGTCGACTTGGCGGAAAGTCGACCGAAGATCCATTTGCCTCGAGTGACGATGGACAACGCCGCTATTGCCCAAATGGCTGCTGAGTACTTTCTAGATAAGGGCTTTCGTCAGTTTGCATTTGTGCATCGGCATGAAATGGGCGTTAGCCAACGTCGCCGTCAACATTTTCAGAAAGTTATCAACGATCGCGGATACGATTGCCATGGTCTATCATGGCAACGTGAACGTCGCCGGCGCGCAAACACCCGCGAGCAACGACGGGCATGGCTCGAACGACGCTTGACCGACTTACCCAAACCGCTCGCGGTTTTGGCTCGTGATAACGAAGCGGTCGAAGTCCTAGAAGCCTGCTTGGCTGCTGGCCTTTCGGTGCCGGAACAAGTGGCCGTTCTTGGTATTGATAATACCGAAACCATCTGCAGTTGCCTTTATATTACCCTGTCAAGCATCGACCCGAACTTGGAATTGGTGGGTTACGAAGGAGCTGCCCTGCTGGATCGCTTAATTCGAGGCGAGAAAGCTCCACCGTCGCCCATCTACATACCGCCTAGGGGTATCGTAGAACGTGCCAGCACCGATAGCCTTGCGACCGGCCATCCGCATGTTGCCACCGCCCTTAAGTTCATTCGCGACCATGCCGCGGAACCTATCGGTATGGACAACATCGTGGCTCAAGTACCCATGTCAAGAAGCGGATTGGAAAAGGCGTTTCGCGAACACTATGTCCGTGCCCCCGTGGAACAGCTCCGTCACATCCGATTGGATATGGCCAAGAGGATGTTGCGTGACTCGGACAGTTCATTAGCGGTGATTGCTAGAAGAACCGGGTTTCAGAACGCCCACAACCTTTGTCGAGGCTTTCGTAAGGAATTTGGCACCACTCCCAAGGAATATCGCCTGGCACACCAGTAGTGATATTGCCCACTGATATACGTTCAATGGACATTAAAAGCTCTTTAGGTTCCTTCATTGGCTAGTAAGATGAAATAAGTCGCAGGTTCAGCAAAAATCTGGTAACCAGCAGACTCGGCGCTAATCGGTCGTTTCGCTCCAGCGGCCTCTCTTCACCATTTTATGGGTGCTTTCATGATGGTAACTATACGATGAGAATTTCAATGTCAATTGTGGCGATCGTGCTCCTCAGCGCATCGCAAGCGTTCGGGCAGACTCGAACCTGGAACAACTCGGCTGCCGACAACAACTTTGCGAACAACCCCGCGAACTGGACCGGGTCCACCGGTTCTTTTACTGGAGTCAACGCGAGTTGGGATATTGGAGCTTTCGCGACTGCAAATCCAAGTATGCTCGGAGCCAACAGGGCCATACTCAGCACCGCAGTCGGCAATGTGCAACGCGATGTACGCATCGGCGATAATGGAGGCCAAGGAGAATTGGAAGTCACCGCCAATGGCAGCATGACTGTTTTGCGAGATTTGCGCCTGGCTCGTGCGGGTCTTGCGACCGGCCAGGGCATTATGACGGTCAACGGCGGGTCGGTAACTGTCAACGAGGGGATATTTGTCGGGCAAAGCGACAATCCATCTAACCCAACAACTTTTACACTCAATAGTGGTACTATCACCAACACTTTCGGCGCCAACAGCGTGTTGAACGTGGCTCACCAATCCGGCAATCGCGGTAATTTGGTTATCAATGGTGGCACGTTCACCACTCGAAGCTCAGTGATGGCAGGTGGAAATACGCAAATTTCCAGTGCGGCACTGACCGTTACGGGTGGCTCGTTAACCACAACTGTCGGAGGTATAACCTTTGCCAGTGGCAGCAATGTTAACCCTGCATCTGCTACTAATGGTGCTAAGGCAGCGGTAACCCTCTCCGGCACCGGTACGATCACCTCTGCTACCAGCTTGTCATTCGCCTTTGGCGACAATAGCGAAGCCAGCCTGAATATGACCGGTGGGACTCTAAACGCTCTGAACAGCTTTATCACTTTTGGACAGGGTGCCAATTCCAACACGGCCGTCACCATGTCTGGAGGCACGATCAATGCCGATCGAATTAACTTTGGAAACAATGCTACTGCCGCTGCCTCGTTGAATATGAGTGGTGGAACGATTAACGTCACAGCCAATTCTGCGGCAGGAAGTCGCGGAGCGCTGGGTCTTGGATCCACAACCCCTGACTTGGACTTGAGCGGCACGGCTCTCATCAGTGCCGAGCGATTGAACAATAACTCAGGCGGTTCCATTGACTTGGGTGGTTCCGGAATCCTACGATTGAAGGGATCGACCGTCGAAGCCTCTCCAGGTGTCAAAGCAAACACCGCACCCACCTTCAGCATGACATCCGCTCACGTGGGCGCTAGCACTTGGGCATCGGTCTTGGGTACTATCAACTTAAGCAGTTTTAATTCGCGTCTACAAGCTATTGGTGTTGGTGAAGTGGTCGATGGTGCTCTCGTGACTGACCCTGATTTCAACATCAATTTCGTCAGCCTTTTTAATGACGCGATCACCAACAACAAGATCACACACAACGTTGTTGGTGGTATGTTTGATGTTGGTTATGATGGAACATACTCCTATGTACGAGTGGTCCCAATACCAGAACCTTCCTCGCTGGCGATGGTCGGCCTGTTAAGCTTTATGTCCGCTGGTCGCCGATTCCGCCGAAGCTAAGCTCCACTACAATTGGCCTTTCAACCTTCAGCAGCCCTCCGATCATGGGAGGGCTGCAGTCATTATTACCCGGCAACTACCACCAAAAGGGTGCGGATGGAAGGATTGCTTTGATGAAGTCTCTGATCACCTGCCTACCGATTATTCTGGCAGCATTGGCTGCAACGGTCGTACTTGGCGCGGCACCAACCGAACGGTCTGCGACTTGTCCTAACATCATCCTCTTCCTGATCGACGACCTGGGCTGGAAGGATCTGGGCTGCCAAGGCAGTACTTACTACCAAACGCCGAACATCGATGCGTTGGCTCATCAAGGAGCACGCTTTACCAACGCCTACTCGGCCTGCGCGGTTTGCTCTCCAACTCGAGCCGCCGTTCTCACCGGCAAATATCCGGCTCGGCTCATGCTGACCGACTGGTTGCCCTCGGGTCGCTGGGATCCAAAGGCTAAACTAATGTCGGGTCGCTTTCTGCGTGGTCTGCCGGTCGAAGAACTTACTTTGGCGGAAGCGCTCCGCAGCGCTGGCTATCGCACTGCCAATGTCGGCAAGTGGCATTTGGGCAGCGAACCGTTTTCGTTACCCGAACATCATGGCTTTGAAGTGAACATCGGAGGTAATGCTCACGGGGCACCAGGCGACTATTTTTACCCCTACGAAGGCGATTGGTTGGTCCCTGGAACCGAGCTGCGCGCCAAGTGGAATGTACTGCCCGATGGCAAAGAGGGTGAGTACTTGACCGATCGTCTAACCGACGAAGCGGTCAGTTTTATCACTCAGAATAATGACAAGCCATTCTTCTTGTACTTCCCACATTACGGAGTCCATACGCCGCTGCAAGCCAAGCCTGAAGTGGTTGCCAAATACGAAGCGATTCCGGAAGCCGAGCGACAGGGGCTGCCTGAATACGCTGCCATGGTGGAGAGTATCGATGACAGCGTGGGACGTGTCGTGGAGACCTTGGAAAAGTTCAAGTTGGCGGATAATACCATCATCATTTTTACCAGCGATAATGGTGGATTCTGGAAGGCAACCAATCACGCTCCACTTCGCGCCAACAAAGGTGCTTACTACGAGGGCGGTATCCGTGTGCCACTGATCGTCCAATGGCCAGGTAAGGCGAAAACTGGTTTGGTGGTGGACGAGTCCGTGATTAGCAACGACCTTTATCCCACTTGTTTGGCCGCTTGCGGATTACCGGCTCTTCCCAATCAGCATGTCGATGGTCTAGACCTCAGCCAGCTAATACAAGGCAATGCGACCAGCCTCGATCGCCAATCGCTCTTCTGGCATTTCCCGCACTACAACGAACATCCCTCCAGCGTCCCGTCGAGCGTCATTCGCAAGGGAGCATGGAAACTGATCGAAACGTTTGATCCTGCCGGAATCGAACTTTACAATTTGGATCAAGATCTGAGCGAAGCCAATAACTTGGCTAAATCCAATCCGGCGAAATTGGCAGAACTGCACAGCGAGTTGGAAGCTTGGAGAGTTGACGTGGGTGCAGAGATGATGCGACCCAACCTTGACTACGATCCGACTTCGACAACACAGCCTAAGAAAAAGAAAGGTAGTGGACTTCGCCAGAAGTCCTCAAAACCGTGATGGTTTTTTATCAGAGTGGCGTAGGCATCCAACCTGCGAAGATGAAGCAAGTGGCGTAGGCATCCTGACTGCGATCGCAATGAGTGCTCTGAGCGAGATATCTCGGCGAATTCCATCAAGACAGGCTGGAAGCCTATCCCACATCACGGAATTCTGGCGAATCCCACTACGGTTAAGGAATCCCACTGCGAGATTGAATGAAGATGCAAAAATTGTCTTTGATATTTGCTTGTTTGTGCTCATTGCTGCACGCGAACTGCCTTCCGGCGGCACAGCCCAATGTTCTACTGATCGCTGTCGATGACCTGCGGACGGCATTGGGCTGTTATGGAGATCCGCTGGTGCAATCGCCTAATATCGATCGACTTGCCAGTCAAAGCCGTGTTTTTCAGCGAGCTTACTGCATGCAGGCTGTTTGTGGGCCATCGCGCACTTCGCTGCTGACGGGACGACTGCCAGACAACACTGGAGTTTGGCATAATCGGAATATGTTCCGAGAATCACTTCCCGATTTGGTGACCTTGCCGCAGATCTTTATGAACAACGGCTATCACGCAGTTTCATTGGGAAAGATACTCAGTGGTGACCCACGTGAGCTAGACCCTGCTTCTTGGTCCGAGCCTGAAATCTTGAAGCAGCCCGGCTGGAAGAATTCAGTGAAGGGTGGTTCTGGGGAATCGGGCAAGGGCGACGCTTGGGAAGATGCCGATGTGCCCGACGATGGCTATTCGGATGGCAAGTTGGCGGCGCTAGCCATCGACAAATTAGCCTCGCTCAAAGCCAGCAAAAAGCCATTTTTTCTGGGCGTAGGTTTCTTCAAACCGCACCTGCCGTTTAATGCTCCCAAGCGTTATTGGGATCTTTATGACCCCAAGATTTTTGATGTGAACGATGATGGCAATCAGGTGCTAAACGTCTCCAAACATGCTCATCATAGCCATCGCGAGTTGGGCGGATATCGAGACATGCCCAAAGACGAGCATCTGGATGCTGCATCCACTCGAAAGCTGCGTCACGGCTACTACGCGTGCATTAGCTATGTTGATGCACAGATCGGTAAGCTGCTGAGCGCACTCGAGCAACAGGGTCTGGCCGACAATACAATCGTCGTTTTTTGGGGCGATCACGGATACACACTTGGAGAAAAAGATCGCTGGTGCAAAGGCACCAACTTTGAACGTGATACTCGCGTGCCACTCATGATCCGCACACCTCAATTACCACAACCCGGCGCGAGTTCACAGGCTTTGGTCGAAACCGTGGACTTGTATCCTACGCTGGCTTCACTTGCGAATATACCACTGCCAGCAGAATTGGATGGTCGTAGCCTGGTTCCAATCTTGGACAATCCACTTGCTGCCGGACGCGATGCTGTACTGAGCCAGTTCGCCCGCCCCTTTAGCGCCAGCACGCCCGAGTACATGGGCTACTCGCTGCGAACCGTCACGCATCGCTACACTCGCTGGATCTCCTGGGCTGATCGGAAAACTGTGGCCGAAGAATTGTACAATTACGACGACAAGAATAGCGCAATTCTCGAAGGTGCTTACCAGATTGAGCGCCGAAGTATTGCTGACTCTCCTGAACAGGCAGCCACTCTCACGCAGCTCAGCGATCAGCTCGATCAGATGCTGAAGCAGCGTGTGAAGAGTTTGCCAAAAAAAGAAGTTGATGACAGCGTTTCACAACCCAAAAAGAAGCGAAAGAAATCGTAACGGGATGAATCTGGCGAATTGATACATCAGGAATCTTGGCGAATCCTATTTGACCACAGGAATCCTGGCGAATCCCGCTAGGTTGATAGACGCAAATGAGACTCCGAGCAACATGTTTTTCATCACTGGGATTGGCACTTCGCGGCTTGCTGCAAGCCGTCTGGGCTTCGCCCGTTGTAGCAGATCAGACTTCAACACGTCTTAACGTCGTGTTTATTTTAGAAAACGATCCGGGTGAGCGAAACAACCTGGTAACACGGCATTCAGATTTGGTTAATGAGCTGGATGCACTGATTGACGGTTTCCTGAAAAATACCCAGGCTGTAGTTCCCGTCGCCAACAAGGCCTTCGATCCAGCATGCTACGATCCTCAGCAAGAAGGTAAGCCGTAACCAAAGAAGAGGTCTGCTCCTAGGTCTCGTGCTGCCAAGAATTCATAATGAAAACTAGGTGCGGTGGTAGATTTGAGCGTTAGACGTTTGTTGACTAAGTGTTCTGTTGCAAAAGTAAATTGATATGCTCACGCGAATAGTCTTTTCTTTGATGATGTCGACTTGTTGGCTGTCTCCTGCGCTGGCCGATAAACCAAACATCCTTTTGATCGTATCCGAAGACAATGGTCCTGAACTGGGTTGTTATGGCGACCAATTCGCGAAGACTCCGCATTTGGACCGACTGGCCAGCGAAGGTCTGCGTTTTGTAAATGCTTTTGTGGCTCAAGCCGGTTGCAGCCAATCACGAGCCAGTTTTTTGACCGGTCTGTACCCGCATCAGCACGGCCAAATAGGCTTGGCGACGTGGGGCTTTCGCTTATACCGTGACGACACACCCAACTTACCGCGTAGCTTAAAAGAATCGGGCTACCGCACCGGTATTATTGGTAAGCTGCACATCAATCCCGAATCGGCTTTTCCATTTGATTTTCACGAGATTAAATCCGGCAATTTTGCTCGCAAGAACTTGCTCGATTACAGCCGACATGCGGCCACTTTTATCAATGCGAGCGACCAACCGTTCTTTCTGAGTGTAAATTATCCTGACGCTCACGACACATGGCTTCGACAAGTGGGCGGGCTGCCTGCTAAGCCGCAGACTGCTGACCAGGTCCAAGCCATGAGTTACATGGGCATCGATCCTGCGGGCATGCGTGAGATGGTGGCCGATTACTACAACTGCATCAGTCGGCTGGATTCTCTGATAGGCGATTTACTGGCGGAACTAGAGGAAAGTGGCAAAGCGAAAAACACGATCGTGATCTATCTGGGAGATCACGGAGCGGACATGCTGCGCGGCAAGAGGACCTGCTACGAAGGTGGCCTGCGCATTCCGCTGTTGATTCGCTGGCCAGTCAAGATTGCGGCTCAGGTGCGTCACGAACTAGTTTCGACAACCGACTTGATGCCGACGGTACTAGCTGCCGCTGGAGTTCAGCCACCGCCAAGGCTGCCGGGTCGCGATTTGAAGCCGCTGTTCACACAGGGCAAGGTTGATTGGCGGACGCATTGCTTTGCCGAGTACCACACGCATGCGGTCGCACCGAACTATTTTCCACAAAGGTCGGTGCGCACCGATCGTTTTAAGCTAATTGAGAATCTGCTGCCCGGCGAAATACATCCCGACTACGACAATACACTCTCGAAACTCGAGAAAGAGGCCAAACGCCGTGAGATAGCTGGCGGGCTGGATCTGCCAAGCGTCATCGCACAAGCCGCTCCCGAAGTGCGATCAGCCTATGGTCGAATGCGCGAGCCACCGCAATACGAACTGTACGATTTGCAAGCGGACCCCTATGAGTTCATCAACTTGGCCGATTCTGCCGAACATGCTGGAGTGCTCAAAGAGCTTCAGACTTTGCTCAAGCAATGGCGGCAAGAGACGCACGATCCACTGCTAAGTCCCGAGCACCTAAAGCGTCTGAGCACCGAAGTGCGATCGATCAAGAAGAAGGATGCCGCTAGCGAGTATCATTGGGGTTACCCCGACTATTTCTTTGGCCGCCAGCCCTCCACAGCCCCTCCAACCAAGAAAAAGAAGAAGCAGCAAGCTAATAACAATGAGTGATGTAGTGGACTTCGCCAGAAGTCCCCTGTTAATCTTGTCCCATCTTACGACAAGACCAAGCCAATACCTCCTGATCAGAAATGGCCACGAACTAAACCACGGCATCTGGCGAAAACAAACCATAACAAAGGAACTCTGGTGAGTTCCAATACAAGGCGAGTCCTAATACCTGGCGAGTCACACTGCGGTAAGCAACCATGAAAATACCATTCTATAACCTCTGTAAGTCGTTTGAATATCTAACAATCTTGCTGATCGCAACTGGCCAGGCCAAGGCAACTGAGAACATTCGAACCGACAAACCCAACGTCATCGTTATCTTTACTGATGACCACGGTTGGGCAGACTTGGGGGCGCAGGGCGTGGCAGCCGACATCCGCACTCCCAACTTGGACGCTCTTGCGGTGGGGGGCTTGCGTGCCGAATGCGGGTACGTGACCGCACCGCAGTGTGTGCCCTCACGAGCTGGCTTGCTGAGCGGACGATACCAGAATCGCTTTGGCGTCGAACACAATGGTCTTTCGGTCGATCCCTTTCAAGGCGAGCGCAATATCGCCGAGCGACTCAAGGAGGCAGGTTATGTGACCGGGATGGCTGGGAAATGGCACTTGGGCGAGAACGAGAAAATTACCGAACATGGTTTTGATAAGGTATTCTTCAAGCACAGTAATGCGCCCGGATTCTGGAACATGAATCTGCAGGGACAAGAGATCGAACCGACAACGCATCGCGGTGGATATCATCTGGAACTAATCGCCGATTTTGCCTGTGCCTTTATCAAGCGGCATGCCGATCAGCCGTTCTTTTTTTACCTAGCGCCGCGCGCCCCGCATACACCGCTGGACGCTACCGAAAAATACACCGCCAGATTCCCAGGAGAAATGCCCGAACGTCGTCGTCAAGCTCTGGCTATGATTTCGGCAATAGATGACGGAATTGGACGTATGATGCAGACGCTTCGTGAGCTCAATCTGGAGGAAAGTACGCTGATCTTTGCGATGGGCGATAACGGTGCACCGCTAAAGATTCACCAATTGGATTCACCACTGGATGGTGATGCGGGTGGCTGGGATGGCTCGATCAATGCACCCATGAACGGCGAAAAGGGAATGCTTAGCGAAGGCGGCATCCGCACCCCATGGCTGGCCTATTGGAAAGACACTATTCCGGCTGGGCAGGTATTCAAGCATCCAGTCATATCACTGGATGTTGCCGCGACCGCAGTAGCCGTAGCTGGACTAACTGAAAAACAAACAGACCTGGACGGAGTTAATTTGATGCCGCATTTTACCGGCCAGACCTCTGCGCCGCCACATGAGCGATTGTATTGGCGGTGGGCGGCACAATCGGCGGTGCGCGAAGGACGTTGGAAACTGCTGCGAGGCGGACCGCGCGAGTATCTATACGACCTTGACGCTGACCCGAGCGAGAAGCACAATCTTCTGACTCAGCATGCGGCTGTCGCAGATCGACTGCGCGAGCAGCTTAGATCGTGGGCAACGCAACTAGTTCCGCCGGGTGTCGATGACCTGACACTTCCCCCAGCAGCGAGAGATTTTTTCGATTACTATTTGGACGGTAAGCCTGCTACTGAGCCGAATCCAACCCCTCCAAACCCTGATCGCCGAGAACTACGTAAGAAAGAACGCAAGGAACAGCGTAAGAAAGCCGAACCTCATCCCTGACCGTAGTGGACTTCGCCATAAGTCCGCGATCCTGATCCAGTAGCGTTTCGGGCCACGTCAAAGATCCTCGGCACGCTCACTTCGTGATAATAAATCTGTATAATGAACCGCATGCACAGGACTTCTGGCGAAGTCCACTACGTAAGCTTCGCAAGTAGGACTTCTGGCAAAGTCCACTACTAATTTGAAATGAGGACAGGTGATGAGCCATCCTTCGAATCGGGATCACCTTCATCGCCTGGAGGATTCAGACTACTGTGGTCAGGCCGTTGTACACTGGACGATGACCATACTCAATCGTCGTAAAGGATGGCTGAGCGCGTTGTTCTACTACCGATTTCGCGAGTTACTCACGCATTCACAATTTCGCTTTGCTATTGCCTGTCCAATATTCTGTCTGATGCCCGACCATATTCACTTGATGTGGATGGGAATACGCGAATACTCCAATCAGAAACTTGCCATGAGGCACTTGAGAACGCGATGCAACCAGTCGTTACGGCGCATAGGCTTTGAATTGCAAGATCAACCTCACGATCACGTATTGCGCGAAAATGAGCGCCAGGAATCAGCGTTTATTGCCACATGTGAATACATCGCCAGGAATCCGGAACGCGCTGGACTGGTCGGCATCGACGAGTACGACAGGTATCCTTACACTGGCTGCCTGCTTCCAGGCTATCCTGAATTGAAGCCCTTTGCTCCCGACTACTGGACTCGATTTAACCGAGCTTTTGCCTGGCTTCGCCAGAATGGCTTAACCTGCGGCGATACAATAACGTAGTGGACTTCGCCAGAAGTCGTTTTGACCAAACCGTCTTCGCCAGAAGTCCTTTTGGCTTAGAATCAATTATGAAACTCAAATAATTTAAGAAACTAGGGACTTATGGAGAAGTACACTACGTGAGCTACGCAACGCAAGCTTCACCAGCAGGACTTCTGGCGAAGTCCACTACAGGGAACGACTTATGAACGATGTTAGTCGACGAACATTTATTACCGGTGCAACTGTCGCAACGATGGCAATGCCCAGCCTTGTGCGGGCAGCCTCAACTACAGCGTCTAAATTGAAAGTTGGCCTAATCGGCTGCGGGGGTCGCGCTAATTCGCACCTCAGTGAATTTCAAAAGCTCGCCGAGATAGTTTGGGTATGCGATCCAGACAAGAGCCGTCTGGCAGCCTTTGAAAAGGCCACCGGAGCCAAAGGCACCAACGACATGCGGCGAGTGTTAGACGACAAGGAAGTGCACGCGGTGGTTATCTCGACGCCCGATCACTGGCACGCCCCAGCGGCCATCATGGCTTGCAACGCAGGCAAGCATGTCTATGTCGAAAAGCCGTGTAGCCATAACTTTGTCGAGGGATCACTGCTGGTTGCGGCTGCCAAAAGAAATAATGTAGTCGTCCAGCATGGTACGCAAAGCCGCAGCAATCGGTTAGTCGTGGACGCGATTCAGATCCTCAAAGAGGGCACGATCGGCGACGTCTTGATGGCCAAGGCTTGGAATGTTCAGCGCCGAGACAACATCGGAAAGGGTTCGCCGTCACCTGTGCCTGATCATGTCGATTATGACTCTTGGATTGGCCCTGCCGAATTCATGCCCTTCCAACAAAATCGATTCCACTATGCATGGCACTGGTGGTACAACTTTGGAACCGGTGACATCGGCAACGATGGAGCACATGAAATGGACATTGCCCGTTGGGGTCTGGGGGTCGACGGCTTTCCAACTACCACTTCCGCCATCGGCGGAAAGTACTATTTCGACGACGATCAGCAGTTTCCTGATCATGCCACGTGCGTCTTCGAATGGCCTGGTGATGGAAAAGTCGGCCAGCGTCGGCAATTGATGTTTGAAATGCGCATCTGGTCGAAGAGCTATCCTTACAATGTTGACTGCGGCGTTGAGTTCTACGGGACACGCGGCATGCTGATGATTAGCAAACGCGGCAAGTTGATGCTCTGGTCGGAAGACAACAAGCCGGTTGCCTCACCCAAGCCAAGAGAAATTGTGCCGCTGCCTTCCAGCCATCAAGCTGATTTCTTGAACGCCATCGAAAGCGGCCAGAAACCGTCTGCAGATATCGAGATTGGTCATCAGTCCTCGGCCCTGTTACACTTTGCGAACATCTCGGTAAGAACGGGCAAACAGTTGCAGTTTGACACGAAGACCCAGTCGATTATCAACGACACCGTGGCCAATCGATTGCTCGGTCGCACCTACCGCCAAGAGGGACACTGGTCCATTCCCAAATTGTCCTCGTAGTGGACTTCGCCAGAAGTCCCCTTTGCCGTATTCCCATCAATCCGAACATTTTGGCATAGACTAACTAGCACCGACCAATTGGATGACAGCTTCGCGCATAATAATCTCTAAAGATTAGTTTTTGTGAATCGGGACTTCTGGCGAAATCCACTACGAGTGATTGACTTGAACAAACATAACGACATTGGCATCATCGGTACTGGCTTGATGGGAACTGCGATCGGTCATCGATTGCTCGACCATGGCTATCAGCTTCGTATCTGGAATCGCAATCGCCACGAGGCGGAAGGGTTGCTAGCGCGTGGCGTATCGTGGAGCGATAATCCACTGGCTGAGTGTTCGCGAGTCATCATCTGCTTATACAACAGTGATATTGTGCGCCAGGTAGTTGACCAATTTCAGGCGGGAATCCACGAAGGATTAGTTGTCATTGATATGACCACCGGCACACCAAATGACGCTGAGCGAATGGCTGAAACGATGGCTTGCCGAAAAGCCAACTATCTCGAAGCTCCAGTGTCGGGTTCCAGCCAGCAAACTCGACATGGCCAGGTCATGATCATGGTAAGCGGCAGTCAAACGGCCTTCGAGTCTTGCAGCGATTTGTGGCGAGTATTAGCCAAGTCGACTCATTACGCCGGTCCTTCAGGCACTGCTGCACGAATGAAGTTGGTAACCAATCTAGTACTAGGAATCAATCGCGCGGCGTTGGCCGAAGGTTTGGCATTCGCAAAGATGTTGGGCGTGGACACTAAGTCCGCACTGGAAGTGCTGAAAGACAGTGCAGCAGCTTCGCGAGTCATGGAGGTCAAGGGAGATAAAATGATCAACAGCGATTTTAGCGTGCAAGCCAAATTGTCGCAGCATTTGAAGGATGTCAACATCATCTTGCAATTGGCGGCTCAGCACGATCGCCAGTTGCCGCTCTCAAAAACGCACCAGCGACTCTTGGAGTCCGCTGTGCAGTTGGGTTTTGGCGTGCAGGACATCAGCGCCATCATACAAGTCTACTCGAATCAAGCGGATGAAAACTGATGGCGTCCTCTTGTTCCATTCATGAAGCGTCAGACTACTCGCAAGAGATTCAGCCACTTTCTGGACGCGCAAAAGTGGCGGTGATCGTGGCGGCTTTCTTGGGGCTACTGTTTGATGGAGTGGAATTAGGCATGATGCCTCTGGCCTCGTTGTCGGTATCTAAGAGTCTGCTTGGCGAGCGTTTTACAACGACGCTGGGCGGTGAATGGTTCGCTTATTTCACGGCCGCCCTCATGTTAGGTGCCGCCATCGGTGGAATCGCGTTGGGCAATCTGGGAGACCGCATTGGACGTTCGCGAGCCATGGGTGTGTGTATTCTGTTCTACTCCGTGTTCGCCGGTTTGGGTGCTTGGGTTCAGACGCAGGAGCAGATGCTGGTGCTCCGCTTTATGGTTGGACTGGGTGTCGGCGGACTTTGGCCCAACGGCATTGCACTAGTCGCTGAATGATGGCCAGGCGCATCGCGTCCGCTTGTTTCGGGAGCCATGATGGCTGGACTGAATGTCGGAATCTTGTCGCTCTCGCAAGCCGCACGAGTTTTGACGCTCACCGAAGACTCGTGGCGCTGGTTGTTTCACTTGGCTGCCCTACCTGCGATACTAGGAGTCCTGGTGCTGGTGGCACTACAAGAATCTCCGCAGTGGCTCCAGTCACGCGACAAGCAACAAGCCGAAAAAAAGGCAAAGAGCAAAAAGACATCATCGCTCAGCGAACATTTTCAGCCGGGTCTGTTGCGTCTCACCTTGGTGGGCATCATGGTCAGCGTCATTACGATGGTGGGTGCTTGGTCTGCCAGCAAGTGGATGATTCCCTGGGCCGACAATGTGGCCGGAAGTCAGCATATCGGCTACAAAGCCGCTACACAGGGCTGGTGGGCGCTGGGTGCGGCACTTGGCAGTCTAACTGGTGCCCAAGTAGCGTTTTGGTTGGGTAGGCGAATGAGTTACTGCCTGATCAGCTTGCTGACGTTTGTCATCACATTGGCAATGTTCCAATGGACGGCACCATTGTCCCCGTCGTTTCATCCGATCGTATTCTGCCAAGGCTTCATAAGCACTCTATTTTTCGGTTGGTTGGCTCTTTCATTGCCAGAACTTTTCCCGCTGCGTGTTAGAGCGACCGGTAGCGGACTGTGTTACAACTCTGGCCGTTTCGCGACAGCAGTAGGAGTCTTCATCGCTGGCTGGTTATTCAGTTACTTCGGCAGCAGCTATCCGACCGTCGGCTCGGTATGCGCCGCCATCTATGCTCTGGGTATTTTCGCCATCTGGATCGCCCCCGATTTCAGCCAATCGCAATTACAATCAGATAGCTAAAAAGAAAAGTAGTGGACTTCGCCAGAAGTCCTTCCCCATACAAAACGCTACTACCAAAGCAATAAACTTATCAAGCCAATAGAGGCATGCCAAATGGACCAAGCGGATGGAAATATTTTCGTTCGTGGGAATTCTGGCGAATTCCTCTACGTTCAACCCTATGGTTTAGTACTGAAGACTTACATGCGTTTTTACGGATGGATTTCGTTGTTCCACTTGCTGCGCAGCCGTTTAATGGCGCATTTGGTTTATATTGAAGTTCAAGTATAAGTTTAAGCTAAAGATCAAGACTTAAACTTAAACTCGAAATTAAACTCAACCTAATCATACGACGCTTTTCACGAGTTGCTGCTGTTCAGCAAATCCAGAGCGAAGGTGTCCGTCTCCACTACGTTTTAGACTGCACAGGTTCAACAATCAGATTTCAATAGGACCTGAGTGTTCGGATTGCCCATACCGGGAGTCGTTTCGCCAATTTACGCATTGCCAATTCGAGCTATCGTAATGGAATTCGCTAGAATTCCTGCGTTACAGAATTTCCTTACGACAGAGCCAATATCAGCATGAATAGAACATCCTTACGAACTTGCATCCAAGCTTGCCGGAATTCCTCAATCAATGCCGCTGCCCCCAATAGCTTGCTTGCTTCGTCTATCGAAGCAAGCTGCGACGTAGTGGACCTCTGGCGAAGTCCATTACGGCCGAACAGGACTTCGGGCGAAGTCCACGCAGGTTGATTCGATTCGTTCTAAAATATTGATGAGCCTTGCCGCGAACCTTCAGACACTTTGCGATTCATTTCAAAACAATAAGCAACAAGACCCATGAAACCAATCCTCACGGTCGCAATCTCTCTGCTCTTGCCCCCGTTGGCGGCCTTTGCAGCGGACCGTCCCAATGTGCTGCTGATCCTTGCCGATGACCTCGGTGCGCATGATCTGGGATGCTATGGCAGCAGCTTCTACGAGACGCCGAACATCGACCGGCTAGCTTCGCAGGGTGTGCGACTAAAAAATGCTTACTCCGCGAGTCCACTCTGCTCGCCGACACGTTCGAGCATCGTGGTCGGTCAACATCCCGCGCGCACTGGCATTACTTCCCCGGCCTGCCATTTGCCAGCGGTGGTTCTGGAAAAGCAACTGGTCGCCTCGAATGCACGCGTCAGCGTCGCCGACTCGCTCACGCGCCTGAAGCCCAGCTACTACACGCTGGCGGAAGCCTTGAAGGACGCGGGTTACGCCACGGGCCATTTTGGGAAGTGGCATCTCGGGCACAACATGGCACCCGGCGATGCGTACGAGCCGCGTAACCAAGGTTTCGACGTGGACTGGCCCCACACGCCCAATGCACCAGGCCCCGGCGGTGGATACCTCGCGCCCTGGAACAAGTTCATCAGCGATCCCAACATAAAAGACGAAGCGGGACGCCATGTGGACGAACGCATGGCCGACGAGGCTGGCAAGTTCATTCGCGATAACAAGGGACGACCGTTCTTAGTGAACTTCTGGCTTTACTCCGTCCACTCGCCGTGGAACGCAAGACAAGACTACATCGAACACTTCAAGCAGCGGACTGACCCCGAACATCCGCAGCGGAATCCACTTTATGCCGCGATGGTGAAGAGCATGGACGACTCCGTGGGCCGACTTCTGCATCACCTCGAAGAATCCGGCGAGGCGGACAACACGCTCATCGTGTTTTGGTCCGACAACGGCGGCTACGCCTACCCAACCAAGCAAACCGACCCCGAGGGTTACGCCGATATCCCCGCCACCAGTAACCTGCCTTGCCGCAGTGGCAAGGCCTCGATCTATGAAGGCGGCACACGCGTGCCCGGCATCGTCGTCTGGCCCGGCAAAGTCAAAGCAGGTACAAATGCGGACTTCCTGATCCAATCCACCGACCTCTACCCCACTTTACTTCAGGCGTGCGGCGCAACACCAAACGCAGACCAGAAGATCGATGGGTTCGATCAGACTGAGGCCCTCACCGGCGGCACCTCGCCGCGCAAACAAGTCTTCTGCCACTTCCCTCACGGCAATGCCGCCCGCGATGCTGTCATGGATGGCTTCTATGCTGGATCGTATGTGCGCGAGGGGGACTTCAAACTCATCCGCTTCTACGCGCGAGCCGATGATGGGTCTGACGAACATGAACTTTATGATCTCTCCCGTGACCCAGGCGAACGTCAGAATCTCACCAAAGAAAAACCGGATGTCGCCGCCAGACTCAGGGACCTGCTCGACGAATTTCTGAAAGAGACCGAGGCTGTCATCCCGAGACTCAATCCCGACTTTGGCCAAGGTCCGTCGAATTCCGATGCGGCCTCTAGGAAGAATTCGCCCGAGCCTAACGACCTTCCGGGTGGATGGAAGAATCGCGCTGGAGCGGCCGTCGTGCGCGACGGCGTACTGAACGTTCAATCCAAAGGTGCCAATTCGTTTTTAGGCGTGAGTGCCGGATTGCCCGCTGGAACAGCTCGACTCACCTTCCTCATTCGCGCACCGCAAGCCGGAGATGGAAAGGTCACACTGCTCACTTCGCCCAGTGCTACAGAAACATTATCGGTGCCCTACAAGGTATCCGGCGAAGCGGAATGGGAGACCGTGACGGTCGAGTTGCCGGTTAAGGCAAAGACTACAATCCTGCGGCTCTACCTGCCATCCGGTTCTGCCGCCGTCGACTTCGACGACATCGTACTCACCCCACCCCAAGGCCAACGCAGCCGCTGGACGTTCTCAGAATGAAACAAACACTGACACTCATCGTCACCCTCCTGCTTACGCCGCCAGCCGTGCTACATGCTGCGGATGCGCCGAAGCAGAAGCCGAACATTGTTGTAATCCTGGTTGATGACTTGGGTTTCTCTGATCTTGGTTGCTATGGCGGTGAGATCGAAACGCCTCATCTCGATCAACTTGCGTCAGATGGTTTGCGATTTACTCAGTTTTACAACACGGCCAAGTGTCACTCGTCGCGTGTGAGTCTGCTGACAGGTCGCTGGTGTCGACAGGCAGGTGATGAGGCTCTGACGCGGGCCGTGACGATTCCGGAAGTGCTCGCGCCTGCCGGTTATTTCACAGCGATGACAGGCAAATGGCATTTGAGCCAACAGCCGACCGATTTCGGCTTTCAACGTTACTTCGGCCACTTGTCCGGCGCCACACCGTATTACCGAGGGAACAACAGCTTTCGTTTGAACGGCCAACCGTGGACGGTGCCTGACACAGGGTTTTACACGACCGTCGCCAACGTGGACTACGCGCTGAAGTTCCTGGGCGAGGCTCGCGAGAAGCAGCAGCCGTGGTTTCTCTACCTGGCCTTCAACGCGCCGCATGCACCGCTCCAACCGCTGGAAGCCGATTACAAAAAGTATCTCGGCAAATACGACACCGGCTGGGATGTGGTCCGCACCGCGCGAGTCGAGAAGCAACAGCAGTTGGGGCTGTTTGGCAAAGGAGTCTCGGTCGTCCCGCGTCCCGACCACGTGCCAGCCTGGGATTCGCTCTCGCCGGAGATGCGTCAGTGGGAATCGCGACGCATGTCCGCCTACGCTGCGCTCATTGATCGGGTAGACCAGGAGTTAGGGCGTCTGGTGGCTGATTTGAAGGCCAATGGTGAATGGGACAACACGCTGATCCTCTTCTTTTCTGACAACGGTGCTTGTCCCTACGATCGTCGCAGTCGTGGAGCCGATCTGGAGCCCTACAACCCGGACAGTGGCTGGAGCGACAGCACCGGCTGGGCGTGGGCTCGCAATTCGCCGTTCCGCTATTACAAACAAAATCAATTCGAGGGTGGCATCGCCACGCCCGCCTTCGTCCATTGGCCAGCGGGATTAAAGACGCAGTCGGGGGCCATTGGCGATTAGCCCGCGCATCTGGTGGACGTGTTGCCGACGTTGGCTGAAATCAGTGGGGCGAGTCTACCGACGAATTGGCCGGACCGCGAGTTGTCACCGTTAGCTGGCATTTCGCTGGCACCAATCCTCGTCGGACAGAAGATCCATAGCCGCCCACCGCTTCATTTCCTCTTCAGCAGCGACCGTGCCTTGCGGGACGGAGATTGGAAGCTGGTCAGTTTCCAGAGCGATCCCTGGGAGCTTTACAATTTGGCCACCGATCGGGCCGAGATGCATGACGTGGCGGCTCAACATCCTGACATCGTCGCGCGGATGGCGGCTCAATGGACTGACATGACGAAGAAAGTCCTGCGCGCTCCTGCGAGGGAGTCCGCACCGGTGGCGCCGACGGCCAATGAACCGCGCCGTCATCGTGAGTGGTCGGTTTTTTCCAGCCCCGACGCCACTGTGCCGCAGCCATAGGAACAACAACTCCAACAACTCCAACAACTTGTTCGCGTCCAACCGGAACTACAACAATCCGACGAACGAGAACATCATTGGCTTTCGTGTCGCAAGCCCCTGAAAGAGCATGACCGCGAGTATTTGCGGTCCTGATAGGCCAGTATCGGCCAATTAAGAATCGAAGTCGAATAGTTCCGCCAGCGATAGCGTTGCGGCTGGCTGGCAGAGCGGGCTGATCGTGGCAGATTTGTCATACGACTGGATCGATTGGTACTTTCCTTGGCCGGGTGATCGGTGAATTTGCAATTGTTCGGCCTGGACATCAACGACCCAATACTCAGGTATGTCGTGCTCGGCGTATAGCCTAGCCTTTTCTACCAAATCCTGTTCTGACCTTGAATCAGAGACTTCGATCAATAGTATAACGTCTGCGTGCGTCGGACGTTTTCGCCGTGTTGTCATCCGGCGAGACCATACAAGGTCTGGTTCAGGACGATGGTCGCCACAATTGATACTGGAATGCACTCGGACCATTATCTCTTGCCGACTCGTGTGTAGAATCGACCACTCCATTAAGAATTGAATCTCTCCTTCATGCACCGGACCAGCTGGATTCATGAAGCGAAGCTCCCCGTAAATCAATTCCACCTTCATGGGCTCGAGATCAGTGAAGGCTCCTCGCAAAACCATGCGGTCGAAATCATTTCCACTAAGCTTAGCGATGGTGCTCATAATAGCCTACCTAAGAAATCCGACTTACTGCCACTCGCTCGACATTAAGACTACCCGCTATGCATTTTAGTCGATTGGCGACAAACGGTCCAATTGTATTCTCGTATGCTCTGCCCGTGGGTATTCCCAAAGCCCATTAGCGGAAGCATTTTGCCGATTCACGCCTGGCCAATTTGAGCTATTTTATTCTATTGTAACTGGCCAGAATACCAATCGTTTACAGCCCAGCCGGAGGAGCCGACTGGGTTCTAAATTATTAACCGTTCACGGCTTGGTGGCCCATTTCGCTGCAGAAATAACATGAGATACGCAGAGTCAGTGAAATTATCGAGCAAGCGGATCGGCGGAGCGATCCGCGACATTGTCGCTGACCGCTCCGGCGGGCAATAATAGCAATCGCGAGGAAACCACGATCAAAGCATCGCACCAAATTGCCCTTCCCGAAAATATCACCAAAGCTGGCGACTTCGCCGCTGCGGTGGCTAAGTTGCTTATTACTTCAACGAGTTCACCAAAACCATGAAACCAATCATCGCACTTCTCGCTTGCTGTCTGCTTTCCTCTCCTCTACTGGCCGCCAATCCGCTGACCGATGCGGAAAAGACGCGGCTCGCCGATGTCGAACTGGCGGCGAAGCGGACGCCAGCCATGCGCGAGGCCGCGAAGACCTTCAGCGAGTCGCGCATGGCCTACATGGAGGACCGACGAAGATTCCCTGCTGATCGCGATGCGAGCGCCGGAAAGGTCTATCGGGAGGCGACGGCCGTTTACGAGGCTGCCTTGAAAAAAGCGATTTTGGCAATCGATCCCGCCATCGAGCCGCTGTGGACAAAACGGGCTGAGCTAAAGAAGCTCGGGCTTGATAAGGCAAACGAGGGCGAGACCGCTGCGGACTCGGATTCACCTCGAAATGCCGCGATGAACGCCCCGCAAGACGTTCCCGGCCTGCCGCGTGTGCTCCTGTTTGGCGACTCCATCTCTATCGGCTACACGCTGCCGGTGCGCCAGCTGGTGAAGGGCATGGCGAACGTCCACCGCATCCCACAAAACGGCGGTGCGCCCGACGTGGGCCTCGAAAAGATGAAGAGCTGGCTCGGTGACGGTAAGTGGGACGTGATTCACTTCAACTTCGGCCTGCACGATGCAAAATACCACTCCGAGACCAACCAGCGCGCCACCCGAGAACAATACACAGCGAATCTACAAACGCTGATCACCCAGATGCAGGCCACCGGTGCAAAGCTCGTCTTTGCCACGACCACGCCCGTTCCGAAAGGCGGTGTCCTTTCACCGACGCGGAAATTCGACAGCATCGAGCCGCGTAACAAGATCGCGGTCACGCTCATGTAGGAGCAAGGCGTGGCGATCAACGATCTCTACGCGGTTGCACTACCCGCAATGGCCAAAGTGGGTCGCGAAAACGACGTCCACTTCTCCCCCGAAGGCTACGCACTGCTCGCCGAAGCTGTTGCGCAAAGCATCGAGACTGCATTGAAGAAACGAAAAAATCATGACAAAACATTTTCTCACACTTCACATCGCCCCGCTGCTCAGCTAACTTCTGACCTTCAGCGCGATGCTACCGCCCAGCCGGCGGCGACATGAAAACAAGAATGCCAGTGAGGTCAGCAAAAGGGCTGCGCTGGATGGTTCTGGGACCACCGAAAAGGAATAGTAGTATACCGGACGATTGCTGCCTTCACTGATTGAATAAAAGCCACTGCCATCTGGTGCCCAGGCAATCGACTCTCCTTGAGGCTCACTCTGTAGTGTGATCTGAAGAGGCGTGGACTGCATGGCGCTTTGAATCGTCTGATTGGTTGTGATGTCTCTTAAGAAAAGAAACGCTTTAGTCCCATTGTTTCTACTTGTGCGTACCAAAATATGTTTGCCGTCGGGAGAAATATCTGCCGCCGTTGGCCGATAGTCTGCCTCGGTGTTGATCGAACCCTGAGATTGCAACGAAAACGTTCCCGATACGTTCCATTGATTGGCAGGCATGCGGAATAGATTGCCTTGCCCAAGTTTCTGAATGATGTAAAGATCGCTATTGAGCGGATCGACAAACAGAGACTCTGCGTCTTCTTCCCTTAAGAAAATAATGCCCGGGTATGTCACTCGCTTTACCTGATACTGTGCGGATGTCAGAGTTGCATTTCCAGTGCTGGTTGGTTCACTCAGTCGAATGATATCGACTCCAGAATTACGGTTGGCTCCATTGTCCCCAATATCGCCGATGTAAATGTAGTTGCCACCGCTTGGATTGGGACCGATCGCCATGTCCTCCCAGTCCACAGCCGTACGGCCACTGAGCGTTACCGTCGAATGAATGACTCCGGATGTACTCATGCCATAAAATCTCGCGGAATCGCCTGAGTCTTGATGAGCCCAAATCGTGCCAGGCAACGATCGACTAACTGAGATGCCAGAAACCTCGGCCAGACCAGAAGCAGTTCCAACTTGCACACCAGGTCCGACGATAATTGCAGCCCAAACGGGTTGGGTGAAGCTCAAAAGTTCAGTAGCTGCTGAAAAAATCAATATTGGTATGATACGTCTAAACATCCCTCAGCCCTTTTCCCTTTCCGACTGCACCAAAAGACACGATCCGAGAATATCCCCCACGCCCATAATGTCAAGCAAGAAAATGAGTTTATCGAGGAAATTCCAGAATCGGCACATCAGCGAAGTCGATTTGACAATTCGAAACCAAGAGTTCTAGGGTACCATAATGAGACTGGCCAGAATTCACTTGGTGAAAATTGAACAAATCACTCGTCATGAGATACATGTCGCCCAAACAACTTGATCCACTGCGTTTCGACCGCCGAGGTTTCCTTACATCCACTGGCGTTGGTACTGCCATGGCCGCTACGCAGCTTACCATCGCGGAAGCACAATCGGCAACACGAATCAACAGCGACATCGTTGAATGCCAGAGCCACCTGTGCTTTCCTGAAGTGATTGACCTGATGCGCAGACGCAAGTCGGATCCACTCGTTTATGATCGAGACGGGATAACTTACTTGAAGATGGGGGACTGGCTGCGTAAGGTGCCACCCCAGTACCTAAGCGTCGAGGCCAAGCTGGCATCGATGGATAAGAGTGGCATCGGCATTACTTTGCTAAGTAACAACGACCCAGGGCCTGAGTGGTTTGGCGATGATGGACCCACCGTCGCGCAGGTTATACACGATTCTCTCGCGGGTGTTATCGCTAAACACCCGGCTCGCTTCCGTGGACTCTGCACTCTGCCACTGCAAAACGAAGCCGCCGCTTCTGCCGAGCTGGACCGGTGTGTGAAGAAGCTCGGCTTTGTCGGCATTTTGTTGTATACCAACCTGGCAGATGTATGGTGCGATGAGCCACAGTTTCATTGGCTCTATGCTCGGGCTGAAGAACTGGGAGTGCCCATTCTGCTTCATCCAGCCAGACCGATGACCACCGAGCAGGTGAAGGGCTATGAGCTGACAAGTACCTTAGGCAACATGTTTGAAAACACCATCGCCATGGCCCGCATTATTGCAAGCGGGCTGCTTGACCGGCATCCGACGCTCAAGCTTGTCTGCCCACATCTGGGAGGCACGCTGCCTTACATTTGCGGACGGATGGATCACCAGTTGCACGTGCTCAAACGCGGCCCGCAGAATCTCCAGCGCAAACCAAGCGAGTATTTAAAGTCGATCTATATGGATATCGTCTCACCATTACCCGAAGCCATTCGATTTGCGCTGGACTTCAGCAGTGCAGACAACTTGTTGTTCTCGAGCGATCATCCTTGGGTACAGCCAGCCGAGATCCTAGAGCCGCTTCGCAGCCTAGAAATCAATCCCGCAGACGAAGAAAAAATCCTTGCTGGGAATGCTCGGAGTTTGTTTCAATTGTGACCCGTAGAGTACTTCGCCAGAAGTCCTGTTCAACCCGTAGTGGGACTCGCCAGAAGTCCTATTGATCGACAAACGGACTTTTGGCAAAGTCCACTACATCAACGAGAAAATTCCAAGACTCCCGGCGGAGTCTATTGAAGATGAAAGGACTTCTGGCGAAGTCCACTACCAACTTGAGTCTATCCATGCGAATTTGCGAGACTTCCCTGTTAACGTTCGTCATATCATTGATTCAGATTTCCTCAGCGACTGCTGTAGCAGGAGATCGGGACCGCAGTACATCTCGACCGAATATTGTCCTCATCATGGCGGATGATTTGGGGTATGGCGATCTTGGTTGCTATGGCCAAAAACTGATCCAAACGCCGAACATCGACCGAATGGCAAAAGAAGGCACTCGCTTTACGCATTGCTATGCGGGTGCCCCGGTCTGTGCACCTTCGCGCAGCGCATTGATGACTGGTCAGCATACGGGCCATACGCGCGTGCGCGACAACAGTGGCCGAGTAGGCGGGGTCCCCGATGAAATATCGGGCGATGGCCACCGCATTCCGTTGCTCGACCAGGACTTTACGATTGCTGAGGTGTTGAAGCAGGCGGGGTATTCCACAGGTATCACCGGCAAGTGGGGATTAGGGGAAGCTGGAACGAGTGGTGAACCGAATCGACAGGGCTTTGATGAATGGTACGGCTACCTGAACCAGAATCATGCAGTGTTTTACTTAACCGACTATCTTTGGCGGAATGGAAAGCGCGAAACAATTCACGCGAACGCCGACAACGTTAGGCAAGTTTATACGCACGATCTGTTCACCCAATTTGCGCTCGACTTCATTCGTCGTCACCACCATGAGCCATTTTTTCTCTATGTGCCATTTACGATTCCGCATGCAGATCTAGAGGTGCCTAGCCTTGACCCGTATGCGGACCGCGATTGGCCGCGCGAAGCCAAGATTTTTGCCGCCATGGTGACTCGCTTGGATCGAAGTGTAGGTCAGATACTTGAACTGATCAGGCAACTCGATATCGACGACAATACCTTAGTCGTCTTTACTTCAGATAACGGTAGTCCGATCGAAGGAGGCCCGTTGTTCAACAGCAATGGAGTCCTTCAAGGCAAGAAGGGTTCGCTTAAGGAAGGGGGCTTGCGAACTCCCATGATCGTGCGTTGGCCCAATCGAGTGCCGGGTGACCGAGTCAGTGAGGCACCTTGGTATTTTCCAGATATTTTGCCAACGTTCGCAGAGTTGGTCGGAGCGAGGCCACCTCAAAATATCGACGGAGTTAGTATACTGTCAACCTTGATAGGTCAACCTCAAGATCTTTCCCATCGTTACATGTACTGGGAAAGGCCACCCGGCAAGTTTCAGCAGGCCGCACGGCTCGGCAACTGGAAAGCGCTGAGACCGGGACGCAATCAGCGAATACAGCTTTATGATGTCGTGGCCGATCCGACTGAATCTTCTGACGTTGCCGATGCAAATCCCAATTGGATCACGAAATTCGAAGCCTACTTTTCAACAGCCCGAACCGAATCGTCTCATTGGCCCGATTCATTAGACCCAAAAAAGTATTAGAATGCCCGCATTGGGATTCACCAGAATTCCCGAGAATCACACGTAAGGGATTCGCCAGAATTCGTGTTCCGCGAAGGCACTCTGGCGAGTTCCGCTACGGTTAGAAATTGGACTCGATAAGACTACTAAAATGAAGCGATTGTCTGATTTGTTGATGGGTGCTTTTCAATTCTACTTCGTTACCCTTGCCATCGCGCTGTTGCTGTTACCTGCGCTCATTGTCCAAGGCACCGAGCAGCAGAACAGTCAGTGGCCCAACGTCCTTTATATCATATCAGATGACCTCAACAACCATCTTGGTTGTTATGGACACGGGGTCGTTCAATCCCCCAACATCGATCGGCTGGCCGCACGTGCGATGCGTTTTGATCACGCTTACTGTGACTATCCGGTCTGCAATCCATCGCGTGTCTCATTCCTCAGCGGCTTGCGGACACCCTCAACACAGATCGTCGATCTGGCTACGCCGACGCGCACTTATTTGAAAGACGCGATCTTTCTACCGGAACTGTTTCGAAAGAACGGATACCGAACGATCAAAGTTGGCAAGATATTCCACACCGGAGATCAGCATGAGGACCCACGCTGCTGGGACATCGACATACGAGAAACGAAGCAGGCAAAGAACCCACCCGAGTCGCAGATTCTGCGTCGTCAAGGCCCGTCAGGTATCGTGCTTCGAGCGAACGATGAGGACACATGGGACGGATTTGTCGCGCGCAAGGCGGCCGCCTTAATGGAAGAGGCCGCAGCGGGTTCAACCCCATTTTTTGTCGCCGCTGGCTTTCGCATGCCTCATACGCCATACATTGCACCCGAGAAGTATTACGCGCTTTACGATCCTGACAACTTGCAGCCTCGACGCGGGCCACTCGATACACTCGATCGAGTTCCAGACCTGGCGCTTACGTATCGTATCGGACTGAATCCAGAGTTTCCTGAGGAACGGCCGGGCGACACAATGGCGGCGTACTACTCAGCCATCAGCTATATGGATGCTCAGGTTGGCGTACTGCTCGATACGCTTGATCGACTCGAGCTTTGGGATCGTACCCTTGTTGTCTTTCACAGCGATCACGGATACCATCTGGGGGAACACGGAGGATTGTGGCACAAACTGAGTCTATTCGAAGAGTGTTCACGCATTCCGCTGATTGTTGCAACTCCTTCGCATCAACCAGGCTCGACAGCACGCCTGGTGGAGTCGGTGGACATCTACCCGACATTGGCCGAACTGTGCCAATTACCTGCGCCTGAAAATTTGGAGGGCACAAGTTTTGTGCCACTCTTGGAAAATCCTACTCGGGATTGGAAAACGGCAGCATTCACATGTGTTTCGCGTCCTCATCAGCAAGGCGATTCAAAGTTCGGCGACATGAACACTCTTGGGCGTACTGTGTACGACGGGCGCTGGCGATACACTCAGTGGCATGATCATAGCGCCGAACTGTACGATCATCAAAGCGATCCCTTTGAATACAAGAATTTGGCAGGCGATCTTGAGCACAACAAACAGCTTGTGAGGATGAGCCAGCTTCTCCATGGCGGCTGGAAAGCCGCTTTGCCTGGGCGGTCGAAGTAGCAGACAGTTAATTGAATATCAAAATATTTTCCGTCCAAGTCGTCTTCGTTCGGACCTGACATAGGAAGAATCACAGTGACACATTGCTCAGTCTTTGCCGATGTTTTGCTATATCCAATCTCGAAACTGCTTCGATGCTCGCTAATCGGAGTTCTAATGACCAGTTTTGCCTGGTTCGGTCCGGTTCGTTTTACAGACGCGGCTCCCAATATTCTTTGGTTCGTCGTGGATGATATGTCTGCCAACTTCTCATGTTATGGTGAAACGTTGATTCAGACTCCCAACGTCGATAGGTTGGCCCGAGAAGGAACCAAATTTTCCAACGCCTTCGTTACGGCTCCGGTCTGTTCTCCGTGCAGGTCGGCGCTCATCACCGGAATGTACCAGACGAGTATTGGAGCCCATCATCATCGCAGTGGGCGCGGAGAAATAAAAATTGACTTACCCGATGGGGTGGTACCAATTCCGGTTCTATTTCAACAAGCCGGTTATTATACGTGCAACGGCAGTGGCTTGATTGGCATCGATGATCGCGGATTGCCCACCCAAAGGAATGTGCTCGGCAAAACAGACTATAACTTCCAGTGGAATGCCGGTATGTACGATAGTTTCGACTGGGCAGGCCGCAGAGATGGTCAACCGTTTAATATACAGGTACAACTACCTGGCGGAAAACTACGCTGAGGTGATGATCCATCAGCGAC